>JBEEGD010000336.1:0-19969 GCA_041166685.1 Acidimicrobiaceae bacterium
GAACGGCTCGCGCTCGTGCAGGCTTTCATTCGAGTCGAGGACGATCGGTCCTCGGCCGAGACGTATCAGGTTGTCGAAGTGGATGACGCCGGTCGTATCACGAGCAAAATCCCCTTCAACGCCGACCAGCTCGACGCGGCGACCGCGGAGCTCGACCAGCGGTACATGGCCAGCCTCCCGCAGCCGGATGTGTGGGTACCTGCGATGCAGTATGTGCGCGCGATCAACGCGCGCGACTGGGCCTTGCTGCGAGCTGACCTCACGGATGACTTCGTCGGAGTGGATCACCGCCCGCTGGGTTGGGGCACGCTCGACGCCGATCACTTCGTCGACCTGTACCGCTCGGCGGTCGAGCTGGCCCCCGACGTGTGGGGCGGGCTCTTGGCCGTGCACGCCATCACTGCGAGTGGGTGCTGTGTGCGCGCCGAGCTGCGCGGCACCACGTCGGACGGTGCCACGTTCCGAACCTCCGCGACAATCGTCTTGTTCGTCAGCGACGCGAAATGGACCGGAACGGCCTTCTTTCCCGAGGAACAGCCCGAGCGGGCCATGGCGCTGCTCGAAGGTCGCGACGCTGCAACTGCCATCCTCGAGAACGCCGCCAGCCGGGTTGCCTTTTCGCGCGTCGGCTTCCGAGGCTCGGTCGTCGCCGTGCGCGGTCGGAGCCTCTGCCTCCTGCACTCGACCGTGGTGGCCGATGGGGCTGACAGCGAAATCTTGGAGGTCGTCGAGATCGATGCGGACGGTCGCTTGGCCCGAGGCGACGTCTTCGATGCCGACCAACTCGACGAGGCGTTCGCGCTGCTCGACAAACGATTCATCGCTGGCGAGGCCCGCCCGTACGCATCGGCCTGGTCTGTCACCGTCGAGCTTCAACGCGGGCTCAGCGACCACGACGTCGCGCGGGCGCTCTCGTACACCGCCGACGACATGCCGTTCGAGGATCACCGTCCTGTCGGCTGGGGGCTGTTGTCCAGGATGGAGTGGGCGCGGCTGTACCCGCCGGTGTTCGAGCAGTCGCCGGACGTGACGTGGCGGATCATCGCCGATTGCGATGTCAGCCCCCACGTCGCGTTCGTGCACTTCGAGATGCGCGGGACGCGGGCGGACGGCGGCGCGTTCATCTCGCCAATGTTGGGGCTCTTCAACATCGTCGACGGGTTGTGCCGCCGGATCGACATCTATGTCCCGGAGGACCTGGCGGCCGCCGAAGCGCGATTCGCAGAACTCGCCGCCGCCCATGCGGAGCTCGAAAACGACGCCAGCCGCGTCGCCTTCTCCGGTGTTGGCTACCAAGGTTCCGTCGTTGCGGTCCGCGGTCGGAGGCTCTGCCTGTTGCACTCGACAGTGACGGAGGTTGGGCGTGACAGCGAGGTCTTGGAGGTCGTCGAGATCGATGACACCCACTGCGTGACGCGACGCATCGTCTTCGACTGCGAACATCGCGACGAGGCGTTCGCGTTGCTCGACGAACGCTTCCTCGCCGGCGAGGCTGCGCCGTTCGCATCGACCTGGCGCGGCGGGCTCGCTGTGGTCGACGGCATGAACCGTCATGATCTCGACGCCATTCGAGCGGCAACGAATGACGATGTGGTGCTTCATGACCACCGGCTCGTCGGCTGGGGCTCGCTCGAGAAGGACGAGTACCTCGCGCTGTACCCGTCGATCTACGACGAGGTGCCCGACGTGCGGTGGCTGGTGCTGCGTGAGCTTGGCTTGTCGGAACGAGGTGCCTTCGCCGAGCTGGACATGTGCGGGACTCGCCCGGACGGCGGAACGGTCTCGTCCCCGCGCCTGTCCGTCTTCGAGGTGCGCGACGGTCGGTGTTCGCGGCTCGACATCTACTCACCAGAGGACCGCGCGGCCGCCGAGCGGCGATTTGCGGAGCTCACCGGCGCACAAGCGGTGTTCGAGAACGCCGCCAGCCGCCTCGGCGCGGCGACGATCGCCAGGATGTTCGAAGGCGACTGGGAGGGTTTGGCGCGGCTCTTTTCCGACGATGTGGTCATTTGCGATCACCGACCCTTGGTCGGCGGGGCGGACGTCTTGGGCCGCGCCGCGGCTACGAACGGTCTGCGTACCCTCGTAGAGCTCGGTGTCACGGAGTTCTCGCACCGCGTGCTCGCCGTGCGGGGTCAGCGGCTCTGCCTCACACATTCGACCGTGAACGCCGGCGACTCCGGGGACGAGGTTCTCGAACTCGACGAGCTGGACGAGAGTGGCCTCGAGATTCGGAGCGACACGTTCGCGTACGACCAACTCGACGAGGCGTTCGCCCTGCTCGACGAACGCTTTCTCGCCGGAGAAGGTGCGGCGCACGCAACCAAGTGGAGGGTGCTCACCGAGATCGCCGACGCGATGAACCGCCGCGATCTGGACGCCATCCGAAATCTCGTGACGCGCGACTTCACGATGGTCGACCACCGTCCCGCGAGTCTCGGCACGGCGAGCGTCGACGAGTGGTTCGCGATGTTCCCCGTGCTCTACGAACGATCGGCCGACGTGCGCTGGTGGACTCTGGCGGACTGTCGGATGTCGGAGCATGCCGTCTTGCGGATCCACGAATCCCGTGGCACGACCCGGGAAGGCGGCGGTGAGTTCTCGTCGCCGTACTACCTCGTGTCCGAGTTCCGCGGCGACGCGCCGTGCCGCAACGACTTCTATCCGCTGGAGGAGGCCGCGGCGGCCGAGGCTCGCTTCGCCGAGATCATTGACGCCGCGAACGAGTTGGCCAACGACGCCACCCGCGCGGCCGCGGCCCATTCCGACGTCGTCGCGATCCGCGGCGAACATCTTTGTCTGGTCCGTCACGGGGACGTGTTGCAGCTGATCGAGACCGATGACTCGGGGCGAGTTGCGGGGACTGACGACTTCGACCCACAGCAACTCGACGAGGCGATCGCCCTGCTGGACGAGCGGTTCATTGCAGTTCTCGAGCCTCGGTGTGGCGCCGCTTGGCGCGCGAAGGCACGTGCGGTTCGCGCAATGAACGAGCGCGATCTCAGCGCGCTTCGAGAGTCGATGACACCGGACCTCGTGCTCGTGGACCACCGGCCGCTTTCCTTCGGCACGATCGGTCGGGACGAGTACGTGAGGCTGTTCCCCCCGATGTGGGAGCAATCGCCTCATGTCCGCTGGACCATGGTCCGTGACCATGGCGTCGGCGAACGAGTTGCCTGTTTCCTCCTCGGGATCAGTGGGTCTACCCACGAAGGCGGGCGTTTCGACATCCCCGTCTGGAACGTGATCACGGAGCGAGACGGCCTTCTCGCGCGCATGGAAGCGTTCCCGGATGTCGCCGCCGCGAGCCAGCGGTACGACGAGCTCGTGGAAGCCGAGGCTGACCGGGCGTTGGCCAATGCCGCGACGCGAGCAGTCCCCACACCCCACGAGGTGCTCGCGATACGTGGCGATCGCCTGGCACTCACCCGCTCACAAGCGGATGGTCACGAAGTGGTCCGGCTGACCGAGCTCGACCATCTGGGAGCGCTCGCGCGGCATGAAGACTTCGAAGCAGACGAGCTCGATGCCGCGTACGAACTGCTCGACGAGCGATTCCTGGAGCGCCTACCTACCGAAGGCAACGGCTGGCGGGCGTGGGCGCGTGCGGTGCGCGCGATGAACGCCCGTGATCTCGATGGACTACGAGCAGCGATGACCGAGGATCTTGTGTTCGTTGATCACCGGGCCTTGTCGTTCGGCACGATTGACCGCGAGCGGTACCTCACCCTGTTTCCCCCGATGTGGGACCAGTCGCCAGACGTCCGATGGACGATGGTCAGCGACCACGGCGTCGGGGATCACGCAGCGTGTCTCTTCTTCAGGATCCACGGGACGACGAACGACGGCGGTCTCTTCGACAGCCCGGTGTGGGTCATCGCCACCGACCGGGACGGCCTCCTCGCCCACATGGAGGCCTTCCCGACCGCCGACGAGGCGACGCGTCGCTTCGACGAACTCGTCGAGGCCGAATCAGGTCAGACGCTGGCCAACGCGGCGACACGAGTTGCCTTGACTCCACATCAAGTCATCGCTGTCCGAGGAGACCGCCTTGCCTTGACGCGATCTCGGGCCGGCGGTGAGCTGCCAGGACACGAGACCCTCCTGGTGACTGAGCTTGACCCGCAGGGAGCGCTGGTGCGGAACGACGCCTTCCAGCTCGAACAACTCGACGCCGCGGTCGCGTTGCTCGAGGAACGGTTCCTTGCGAGCTTGGGAGCGGGCGGAGCCGGGTGGGCGGTTCTCGTTCGGATGATCGACGCCGCGAACCGGCGCAGCCTGGACGATCTGCGCAACGGGATGTCCGAGGACTTCGAGATCGTCGATCACCGGCCACTCTCACTCGGCACGGTCGATCGTGACCACTATGTCGCCTCCATGAAGGCGATGTGGGATCAGTCCGCCGATACTCGTTTCACGGTGTTGTGTGATCACGGCGTCTCAGCGTCCGTCGTGTGCTTCTTCGTACGAGTGCACGGAACGACCAACGACGGCGGCCTGTTCGACAACATCCTGTGGATGACGGTCGTTGAGCGCGACGGCAAGGTTGCCCACATGGAGGACTTCCTCACACGCGAGGAGGCCGTCGCACGCTTCGCCGAACTTGCCGCTTCGCCAGAACCGGGATTGGCCAACGCCGCGACGCGCATGGCCGCCGCTCCGCATGAAGTGCTTGCGCTGCGAGGAGAACGCCTCGCGCTGACACGCTCGCTTCTGGACGGTCACGAGGTACTACAGCTGATCGAACTCGATGAACAGGGGGTGTTGGCACGAAGCGAGACCTTCGAGATGGACCACCTCGCCCATGCGCTCGTGGAGTTGGACGAGCGATTTCTCGAGGGCATTGACGTTCAAGGCGGAGCGTGGCGGGCGATCGCGCGGGCGACCGAGGCGATGACACGACGTGATCTGGACGGAGTCCGGTCAGCGATGACCGAGGACTTCGTCTTCGTCGATCACCGGCCGCTGTCATTCGGCACGGTCGATCGCGAACGGTACCTGCGCCTCCTTGCCCCGCTGTTCGACGAGACCCCCGACGTTAGGTGGACGATGGTCAGCAATCACGGCATCACCGACCACATCGCGTGCGGGCTCATCCGTCACTCCGGCACGACGAACGAGGGTGGGCGCTTCGACAACCCGGTGTGGGGAGTCATCAGCGAGCGCGATCAGCTCTGGAGCCGCGTCGAAGCGTTCACGACGCGCGAAGAGGCGGTCGCATGCTTCGCTGAGCTGGCGAACGCCCGATCCGACGGGCTCAACAACGCCGCGACCCGCGCGGTCGCCGGTGCGCCTGAAGTGCTCGCTCTCCGGGGAGACCGCCTCGCGCTGACCCGGACGCGTGCGGACAGTCACGAGATATTCCGGCTAACTGAGGTCGACGCGAGCGGAGCGATGACACGCAACGAGAGCTTCGGGGTCGACCAGCTCGACGAGGCCATTGCCCGCCTCGAGGAACTCTTCCTCGCAGGAGAGGGCGCGGGCAACGCGGCTTGGGCGACGATGGCCGTTGTCATGGCCGCCGTCAATGCGCGCGATCTGGATGCACTGCGGGCGTTGATGACCGACGACCTTCTGATCACGGATCACCGCCCGCTCGGCTGGGGCACGATCGGCGTCGACGGGTTCATCGGGGTGCACGCGGCGCTCTACGAGGAGTCCGACGACGCGCGCTGGACGATGATCCGGGACCTTCGACTTTCACACGACACGATCTGTGTTCAGAATCAAACGGCCGGCACGAGCGAGCATGGTTCCGATTTCGTGATGGGTCTCGTCGGCGTCGTCGTCACCCGAGACGGTCGAATGGCATCCATGGAAGCGTTTCCGGCTGACGATGTCGCCGCGGCCCTTGCGCGGTTCGTGGAGCTCACCGCAGACGAACCATTCGGAGCACGGAATGGTTCGAAGGCAAATCCGGTTGGAGGCGCGACATGAGCACCGCGATTGATGTCCGCAAGGCCGACACCCGGCCCCACACCGAGATCGGATGGCTCGACAGCCATCACAGCTTCAGCTTCGGTGGCCACTACGACCCGAACAACACGCATCACGGGCTGCTCCTCGTGTCGAACGACGACCGGGTCGCCGGCGGCACTGGGTTCAGCACGCACCCGCACCAGGACATGGAGATCGTGACCTGGGTCCTGTCCGGACGCCTCGAACACAAGGACTCCGAGGGCAACCAGGGCGAGCTCTATCCGGGGCTCGCGCAACGCATGAGCGCGGGGACCGGCATCTGGCATTCGGAGACGAACCCGTCGCCGACCGAGGCCGTGCACTTCATCCAGATGTGGGTGCCGCCCGACACCGAGCGCATCGATCCGGGCTACGAGCAGCTCGACATCAACGCCGAGCTCGACAAGGGTGGGCTCCAGCCCATCGCATCCGGGCAGGGTCACGACGCCGCCATCACGATCCGTCAACGCGACGCGGTCCTGTGGGGCGGACGGCTCAAGCCAGGCGAGACTGTCGCCGTGCCCGATGCCCGTTACGCCCATTTGTTCGTCGCTGTCGGTGATGCCGATCTCGAAGGTGCAGGCGACCTTGCGGAAGGCGACGCCGCCCGTTTGGTGGCCGCGGGTTCGCCCAAGCTGACCGCGGGCCCCGAAGGTGCCGAAGTGCTGATCTGGGTCACGGCATGAGCCGCGACGAGCTCACCGCCCGCCGTGAGGAGATCGCGGCGCGACACCTGCACGCGCGTGACGAACGTCCCGCGTCGAGTGCGCGCGGCGTGCACCATGTCGCGCTGTTGAGCGGCGACGTCGAACGAACCGTCGACTTCTACCAGGGGCTGCTCGAGTTTCCGCTCACGGACATGTTCGAGAACCGCGACTATCAGGGGTCGACCCACTTCTTCTTCGACATCGGCAACGGGAACGCGATCGCCTTCTTCGACCTCCCCGGCCTCGACCTCGGTCCCTACGCGGAGGTGCTCGGCGGCCTACACCACCTCGCGATCTCGGTCGATCCCGATCGGTGGGCACACCTCAAGGCCAAGTTGGATGCCGCCGGCATCGAGTACGCCCACATCGACGGATCGTCGATCTACTTCCGCGACCCCGACGGCGCGCGGCTCGAGCTCATCAGTGATCCCCTCGGCGAGATGTACGGCCGGCCCGTCTTCTAGCCTTCCCGCGTGCTCGTTCTCTCGCAGTCCGATGTGGCGTCGGTGCTCGACATGTCGCGGTTGATCGATGCAGTCGAGGCCGCGATGGTCGACCTGAGCGCCGGACGCGCGTCCGTTCCGCCCCGCGTCGGCGCAACCGTTGCGGACCGCGGTGCGATCTTGGCGGCGATGCCCGCGTACCTTCCGTCGAGTGGGGCGCTGGAGACCAAACTGGTGAGTGTCTTCCCGCAGAACCGCGACCGGCCGACCCATCAGGCCGTCATCTGCTGCTTCGACCCGGACAACGGAACGCCAACGGCGCTCATGGACGGCACGCTGATCACCGCGATGCGCACGGCCGCCGGGTCGGCGTTCGCCACGCGGCAGCTTGCGCGTCCGGACAGCGCCGTGGTCGCGATCGTGGGCCCCGGTGTACAGGCCCGAGCGCACTTGGAAGCACTGCGCTGCATCGGCCTGGAGCAGTTCGTGGTCGCCGGCCGGGATCGCGTCAAGGTCGATGCGTTCGCCGACGAGCATTCGATCAAGGCGTCGTCGGTAGAAGCCGCCGTGCGTGACGCGGACATCGTGTGCACCACGACCCACGCCGACGCTCCGGTCGTGCAACGGGAGTGGCTGCGACCCGGAACCCACATCAATTCGGTGGGCTACAACACGCAAGGCACAGGTGAGCTCGACGCCGCCACCATCCGCGATGCCTTTGTCGTTGTCGAGTCGCGCGCCGCGGCGTTCGCGCCGCCGCCGGCAGGCGCGGTCGAGTTGCTCGGCGTTCTGGAGCCGGACGGCACCGCGGAGATCGGTGAGCTCCCGACGCGCGCGGATGACGGGCAGATCACGGTCTACAAGTCGGTCGGAGTAGCCGTCCAGGACGCGGCCGCGGCCTCGCTCGTCCTCGCCGAAGCCCGCGCCCGCGGCCTCGGCGTCGAGGTGACCCTCTAGCTGGATCGCACACTTCTCGTTCTGGCGTCAACCACTGCGCATATGCGATGTACGTGACGCCAGAACGCAGAGGTTTAGGCGTAGGTGCGCACGAGTTCGAGCACTCCGGCCGCGTCGGGGCCTTCGCCCTTCAAGCTCGTGTCGGCCGGATCGACTCGGCGCGCCGCGACGAGACACAGCTCGATGCCGTCTCCGCGGATCGTGGTGGCGGGCGCGTCGTCCGGCACGAAGGTCCATTCGTCACCGTTCGGTCCCTGCAACTCGAACGCGACCGGGCCACTCAGCTCTCGTCCGGCGCGCGCGAACGCGTAAGGAATCGTGCGCCACGCCAACCGTGCGATGTGGCGCAGTCGGGGAGCACGTTCGAGCCCGACATCGAACGCGTCGGCGACATCGCCGGTGTGGATCCACGTCTCGGCCAATCGCGTGGTGGCCAACGTGCGGGCCGAGAGCTGGCCGGCCACCCACTCGACCCGGAGATGCGGATCGCTCGCGGCGAGTAGCTCGCGGAGCTCGTCGGCGCCGGCCTTGTAACGATCTCGCACCGATGCACCCGGTGCTCCGCGTTGCGCCTCGACCATGAGCGCTGCCCCGTCGTCGACGCTTGTCGGCGTTCCGACATTTCGGCCGACCTCGGTCAGGAACTCGGCGAACCGTCCGCGCGCGCTCGCGATGGCCATCTCGTTGGTCTGCGCGACGTGGAGGACGACGTCGGCGACCGTCCAGCCTTCGCAGCGTGACGGTCGTTG
The DNA here is from genome assembly GCA_041166685.1 of Acidimicrobiaceae bacterium. GTDB lineage: Bacteria > Actinomycetota > Acidimicrobiia > Acidimicrobiales > JACDCH01 > DASUCS01. The sequence continues at coordinate 8,815 of JBEEGD010000336.1, forward strand.
CCAGTCGGTCTCGTCGAGGTCCGCGACCAAACCCAGAAGCTCTGCTTGCTGCTCAGTGAGTGCAGCAACGATCTCGTCCATAAGTCCACCATCACCGATTGGGCTCCCACCGGAAGTACCGGCGGGCCAACACGACGCCGATCATGGCCCACGCGGCGAGGACGAGGAGGCTCCCGGCCGACGGTCCGTGCGACGCGGGGTCGTAGCCCGCCCGCAGGCTGTCGACGAGTGCCTTGATCGGGAACGCGCTGACGACGTGATCGAGCCAGGTAGGGAGCGAGAGCCCCGTGGAGAACGTGCCGGAGACGAGCGCAAGCGGGAGATAGGTGCCGTTGGTGATGGCGCCGGCCGAGCCCGCATTGGGGATCGCGGCGCTGATGGCCAGTCCGAGTGCCGCGAAGCACAGGATCCCGAGGGTCAATGAGCCGAGCAGGGGCAACAGCCCCCCGGCACGGGGAGCGACATCGAACACGATTCGGCCGAGCACGATCGTCGTCGTCGCGATCAGCATCGTCGTCGCGAGAAGGCTTCCCAGTTGCCCTGCCAGGTACATCCCCGGCGCGAGGGGAGTGGCGCGGATGCGTTTGAGGACACCGTCCGCACGCAGCATCGCGATCGTTCCTGCGAGGTTGCCGTAAGCGGCGACAACAATTCCGAACGCGAGGATGCCGGGAACGAACAGCGTGAGACCCTTCAAATCCGGCCGGCCGGGAATCGTGTCGTTGGCCGACGTGAAGCCGAAGATGAGCAGCAACCCGACCGGGAGCGCGAACGTGAAGAACGCGGCCTCCGGGTTGCGCCAGAACGCACGCTGCTCGAGGCCGAGCTGATGCCAAAGCAATCGGGGCCCACTCATTGCGTCACCAATTCGAGGTACGTGTCCTCCAACGTCGGCGGGCTGACGTCGAGCTCGGGAAGCTCGGCGAGCGAGTCCAACAAGGAGCGCAACGTCGTTCCAGCGTCGGTCGTCTCGACCGTCACCCGATCACCGCAGGGCGATCGGTACGAGATGTGCGTCGGAGCTTGGGCGAGCTGCGTGAGCTCGTGCACCGTTCCGACCGCGCGGATGGTGCCGCCGATCAGGATGGCAACGCGGTCCGCGAGGTGCTCGGCCTCGTCGAGGTAGTGCGTCGTCAGCAGCACCGTCTTGCCGAGCGCCTGCAGGTTCTCGATGGCCGACCAGCACCGCCGCCGCGCCTCGGGGTCGAAGCCGGTGGTGGGCTCGTCGAGGAAGATCAGATCCGGATCGCCGGCAAGGGCGAGCGCGAAGTCGAGTCGCCGGCGCTGTCCGCCGGACAGACGACGCACGAGCGTGGCGCGCTCGTCGCCCAGCTCGACGACCTCGAGCAGCTCATCCAACGGTCTCGGCGCCGGGTAATACGCGCGCCAGCCGTCGAGGAGCTCGCCGACGCGCAGATGATTCGGGAAGCCGCACTCCTGCAGCACCACTCCTGTTCGCTGTCGCAACTCGCGCGGATGGGTCGACGGGTCGAAACCGAGCACGCGCACGAACCCCGCAGTCGCGTCGCGGTAGCCCTCGAGGATCTCGACCGTTGTCGTCTTGCCGGCGCCGTTGGGGCCCAGCAGACAGAACACTTCGCCGCGCGCGGCTTCCAAGTCGAGCCCGCGAAGCACCCGGCGCCGGCCGTAGTCCTTGTAGAGGCCGTTGACGACGATCGGCGACTTAGATACGGTCATGTTACTAAGATACGAGTCTGTATCTAACTGTCAAGGGTCCTTCCAAGTGCAAGATGTCACGGTGGCCGAGCGAATGACGCAGGAGCGGCGCCGCCAACGCACGCGCGACCTGTTGCTCGACGCAGCCAAGGACGTCTTTGCCCAGCGCGGCTTCGAGGGCGCCTCACTGGAAGAGATCGCCGAAGCCGCCGGCTACACGCGTGGCGCGATCTACAAACACTTTGGGAGCAAGGAGGAGCTCTTCCTCGCGGTGAACAAGCGGTGGAACGAGAGCTTTCTCGAGTCGTTCGTCGAGAGCATCGACCCGTCGACGCCGATTGAAGAGCTCGACTTGGCGTCACTGGCCAAGCGGTGGCACGAGATGCAGTACTCGAATCCGCACGACTTCGCGCTCGGCATCGAGTTCAACCTGTTCGTGCTCCGTCATCCGGAGACGCAGGAACGCGTGGCCAAACAACGCCTCGAGCTCGCGCAAATGATCGCTGACTTCATCGATGAGCAATCCGTGCGCCTCGGAGAGATCCTGCACATGGATTCGTTGACATTGGCGCGCCTTTCGCTGGCCTGCTCGGACGGGCTTCAGCTGGCGTCCTATCTCGACCAGGGCCAAGAGGACTTGTACGAGCCGTTCCTCGCGTTGCTGGTGTCCGCGATCGAGGACGATCCGAAGAAGAAGAAGAGCAGCAAGAAGTGATCCGCAGCGCTCGATGAGGCTCGGCGTGGTGATCCTCCCTGAGATGTCGTGGCGCGACGGTGCGGGGTTGTGGCGACGGGCGGAAGCGCTGGGGTTCGACCACGCCTGGACGTACGACCACATCGCGTGGAGCTCGTTGCGCGATTCGTCGTGGTTCGGCGCGGTCCCCACGCTCGCGGTCGCCGCGACGGTCACCGAGCGCATGCGGCTCGGTCCCCTCGTGGCCTCGCCCAACTTTCGTCATCCGGTGCCGTTCGCGCGCGAGCTGATCACGCTCGACGACGTATCCGGTGGGCGGTTCGTGCTGGGCATCGGTGCCGGCGGGCAGGGATGGGACGCGACCGTGCTCGGCCAGCAAGCGTGGTCGCCGCGCGAGCGAGCCGATCGCTTTGCCGAGTTCGTCGAGCTGACGGATCTATTGCTGAGGAACCCCACGACGACGTACGAGGGCCGCTTCTACTCAGCTCAAGACGCGCCGATGCGGCCGGGATGCGTGCAGACGCCGCGCATTCCCTTCGCGGTTGCGGCCACCGGACCCCGCGGCATGCGCCTCGCGGCCGAGTACGGCGAGACGTGGGTGACGACCGGCGACCGCCGCCCATCCGACGCATTGCTCGACGCCCGGACAGGGGCGGATGTCGTGCGCGCCCAGATCGCCCGACTCGAGGAAGCGTGCGACGCGATCGGGCGCGATCCGTCCACGCTGAAACGTCTCGTGCTCACCGGGCCCGAGCTCGACGGCGGACTGGCGTCCGTTGAGTCGTTCCGCGACACCGTCGGCCGTTACGCCGCGGTGGGAGTGACGGATCTCGTCGTGCACTGGCCCAGAGCCAGCGAGCCCTATGCCGCCGACCCTACGGTGTTCGAACGGATCTTCAGTGACTTCGCCTAGGAGGAACGTTGGCGGAGAACTCACCGAAATCCCACTCAGACATAAACAAATCTGTGTACGTCTGAGTGGGATTTGGGCAAGGGGGTGAGGTGACGACGATGCCGGCCGCGTTCATCGGCCACGGCAGCCCGATGAACGCCATCGAGCACAATCGCTACACCGCGACGTGGCGGGCGTTCGGTGAGGCGGTGCCGCGGCCGCGGGCCGTGCTGGTGATCTCCGCGCACTGGTACATCAATGCCTCCGCCGTCACCGCGATGAAGTCACCGCGCACGATCCATGACTTCTACGGCTTCCCCGACGAGCTGTTCGCGGTGGAGTACCCCGCGCCCGGCGCACCCGACGTCGCCGAACAGGTCGTCGAGGTCGCGGACCCGATCTGGGTCGGGCTCGATCTCGACAGTTGGGGCATCGATCACGGCACCTGGTCCGTATTGGCACATGTGTTCCCCGACGCCGACGTGCCGGTGGTGCAACTCGCGATCAACGCGATGAAGCCGTTCGATTACCACCTCGATCTCGGCGCGCGGCTGGCGCCGTTGCGCGACGAGGGTGTGTTGATCATGGGAAGCGGCAACGTCGTGCACAACCTCGGTCGCCTCGACTGGAGCCGTCCCGAGGGAGGGTTCGACTGGGCGCAGCGCTTCGACGAGGCCGCTCTCGAAGCGATGACCGGTTCGCCGAGTGACCTGCTTCGATTGCAGGAGCACCGCGACTTCGACCTCGCGGTTCCGACCCCGGATCACTTCATCCCGTTGCTCTACATCGCGGGGTTGGCGGCGTCTGCGGGTGAGGGCGCTGACGTCCTCATCGAGGGATGCGCCATGGGCGGCCTGTCGATGACGTCCTACACACTCGACTCGCAACGCGCGCCCGTGGAAGACGACGAATCGCCAGCCGCGCCGCTCCCCGATCCCGACGTTGTGCCCCCTGAGGACACCAACGCCTGATCAGGCGCACAAGGATGGGGTGATGACCGAGAAGGACGCGGCCAAGGTGCGTCGCGAGTTGCTAGCTGTGCTGCGCCGGCTGGCCGACGGACCACTCACCCTCGAAGCCGGATTGCGCGCGTCCGCCGCGGTGCGACGCGGTATCGATGCGCTCCAAGCGGAGCTGGTGGCCACCGCGCGCAATGAGGGTGCATCGTGGGCGGCGATCGGCGAGGCGCTGGGCGTGACGACCCAAGGCGCCCACCAGCGCTTCAGCTCGATGTCGTGATCTTCTGTACCACCGTGACCTTGTGCGCCACGTCGCCGGCCGACACGGTGCCGGCCTGAACCACACGTGCGTTGATGCCCCGAAGGTGAAGTTCTTTTCCCTCGGGTGAGTTCACGAACCGAGCGGCGTCGATGCCGAATCGGTCGGCGAACTTGGCGCAGCCGTTGTGGGGCTCGGGCGTGACCTCGACCACCGCGCTGCCGAGTTGAAGTCGCGACCCTGTAGGCAAGTTCGCGTCGGACAGGTCGAGATCGATGAACAGTTGGTCGCCGGCCTCGGCCCACCGCGCACGATCGTCGCCGGCGAAGAGTGCGATTGCTCGAGCGTTCATGATCGTGATCTGACGGTTGTCCTCGGGGGAGCCGTCCGGCGTCTGGCTGCTTCCCCGGTCTCGCCAGGTGTCGCCGACGACGCCGGTGTCAGGGCTGAGGTCGGCTTCGCCGAGCAGCTCGCGTTGGTCGACCGCCGGCCGGCGGACGATCAGCTCGATGACACCTCTGTCTGAGGGCGACTCCCGCAACCGGTCGAGGGCCGCCACCAATTCGTCCGTCGTGCGCTGCGCCATGGACTCCATCGTGGCCCAGATCGCACGCGATTTCGAGCAAATTGCTAAGTGTCGCGCTCGGAGTCGGCGACCTTCAGCTTGCCGCCGCCGATTTCGACGATCGGTTCTTCGCGGTTGTCATACTCCGTGCGCAGGGCCTTGCTCATCACCGCGTGCATGTCGTACAGCGCGGTGATGTACGTGAGGTACAGGATCTGCTCGTCGGTCAGTTCCGCCTTGAGCGCCGCGAACACACTGTCTGGCACTCGGCCTCCGTCGTACACGAGGCAGTCCGTGTACGCGAGCACCGCGGCTTCGATCGGCGACCAGCACGGTGCGCCCGCGCCAAAGGGGATCGCTTGCACCTGTTCCTCGGTGAAGCCGTGTGTGCGCATTGCCTTGCAGTGCTGCGAGAACACGAACTGGCTCCCGCGTGCCCACCCCGCTCGGCACTGGCCCAACTCACGGAGCTTCGGGTCGAGCACCGACTCCGACCCCCGATAGACACCGAATCCGCCGACGGCGTGATCGAACACCGCGGGCACCAGCGCGAACACCGTCCACCAGTCACCAGGGGTGCCGCTCGACGTGCCGGGCACCGCGACCGGGTCGCGGTCACCGAAGAGGAAGTCGTACATGGCTCGGACCGACGGCGCGGCGTCAGCACGCGGCACTTCTCGTAGTCGTGGCATGAGGCGTTCTACCTCACGACGATTGGCACCTGCGCATAGCCGCGGACCGTGCTGGTGTGGAGCCGCACCGCTCGCTCATGGTCGACCTCCCACTTCGGGAAGCGCTTCAGCGTCTCCTGAAGTGCGATGCGCCCTTCGAGTCGCGCCAGCGCGGCGCCCACACAGAAGTGGATGCCGTACCCGAACGACACGTGGTTGTGGTGATCGCGGTGGACGTCGAACCGATCGGCATCGGGATACACCCGCTCGTCGCGGCCAGCGGACCCGGTGAGCAGCAACACCTTCGAGTTCGCGGGAATCACCGTGTCGTGCAGCTCGACATCGCGGGTGGTCCACCGCCCCTGCACCGGCGACGGCGCCTCATACCGCAGCAGTTCTTCGATCGCGCCCGGGATCAGCTCATGATCGGCCGCCAGTTCGGCGCGCTGCGCAGGGTGAGCGGCGAGCACGACCGCGGCCCACCCCAGTAGGCGCGCGACGGTCTCGGTCCCGGCGGCGAGCAGGAGGTTGGCAAAGTCCGCGCTGGCCTTACGTGACAGCCCCGCCTGCGCCAACGACGTGAGGAGATCGTCGCGAGGTGACGTCCGGCGCTCCTCGAGCAGCCCCGCGAGGTAGCGGTGGATCTCGACCCCGGCGTTCATGGAGACCTCGTTGATCATCCCGACGCCCGGTTCGATGTGGAAGATGCGGTCGACGGCGTGCCGGAACGTCTCTTGGTCCGCGTCGGGCACGCCCAGCAAGGACGAGATCACCATCGACGGCAACTTCGCACCGAAGTCCTGGAGGTAGTCGAAGTTGTCCCGCCCTGATTGCGCGTCGAGCATGTCGGCGCAGAACCCGCGGATGCGGTCCTCGAGCACCGCGGTGTGCCTCGGCGTGAAGGCCCGCGACACGTGATGGCGCATCTCGGTGTGCTCGGGCGGATCGAGGAAGATGATCTGGCCGGTGGAGCTGAGGTCGTTGCCCATCATCTCGAGCACGGTGCCGTTGGCCGAGCTGAACGTGGCCGGATCGCGGTGGGCCGCCTCGACGTCGTGGTACCGGGTCAGCGCGTAGAAGTCGAACTTCTCGTTGCGATACACGGGCGACTCGTCCCGCATTCGCTTCCACGTCGGATGCGGATCGGTGTCGATCTCCTCGTCGAACGGATCCCAGTAGATCCCGGTCATCGAGGGCAACGTACTGTCTGCGGCGTGCCGAGCGGCGAGACGTGGCGAAAGGGCGAGCAGGACACCGTCACCGCGCTCCTCGACGCCCGTCTCGAGAAGGACCCGGACAGCGAGTACCTCGACGTGCGCGGCACCAAGTTCACCGCCGCGCACGTGAACGACACCGCCAACCGCATCGCCAACGGCCTGCGCACCCTCGGCGTGCAGCCCGGTGATCGGGTGGCAACGCTGATCGAGAACTCGCCGGAGGCGATGCTGGCGTGGTGGGGTTCAGTACGCGGCGGGAACGTCGCGGTGCCGATCAACACCGCGTACAAGGGCCAGTACCTGCGTCACCAACTCGACGACTCCGGCGCGCGCGTCGTGATCGTGGGCGAAGACTTCGCCGATCGAGTGGCCGCGGTCGCCGGTGATCTTCCCGGGCTCGCGCACGTCGTCATCGTCGGCGGCGACGAATGGAAGGCGTTGCTGGACGCCGATGGCCAGCGACCGGACGTTGCGATCCGACCGTCGGATCTCGCGACGTTCGTCTACACGGGGGGCACGACCGGGCTGTCGAAGGGGTGCATGCTCAGCCACAACTACCACGCCGCGCTCGCCCGTCAGATCGGCACGTGCTGGAAGACCACTGCGGACGATGTGATCTGGACTCCCTTGCCGCTGTTTCACTTCAACGCGCTGGTCACCGCGGTGCTCGGCGCGCTCGTGTTCGGCGGTCGCGGTGCGATCGAGCGTCGCTTCTCGGTCTCCAACTTCTGGCCCGAGATGAACCGCGTCGGTGCGACGGTCACGTCGACGCTGGGCACGATGGCGTATCTGTTGGCCAACGATGTCGACCGTCAGGAGATGCCGGGCTCCGGCCATGCGGACGCGAACACCACGCTGCGGCTCATCGGTGCGGCGCCGCTACCGCCGGAGATCGACTCGATTCTTCGCGATCGATTTGGCGTCGACACGTTCAGCGGCGCGTTCGGCCTCACGGAGGCGAGCCTGGTGTCGTGGCAGCCGCCCGGGGTGCGCAACAAGCCCAATGCCGCGGGCGTGATCAACGACGACTACTTCGACGTGCGCATCTTCGACGACGCCGACGACGAGCTGCCCCGAAATCACGACGGCGAGATCGTCGTCCGCCCGAAGCGCCCGCACGTCATGTTCGAGGGGTACTGGGGTCAAGCGGAAGCCACCGTCGCCGCCGGCCGCAACTGGTGGTTCCACACCGGCGACATCGGCCGCATCGACGACGATGGCTTCTTGTACTTCGTCGACCGCAAGGCCGACTACCTCCGTCGCCGGGGTGAGAACATCTCCAGCTTCGAGGTCGAGAGCGTGCTCATCGGCCATGGCGCGCTGGCTGACGTCGCCGTCCACGCCGTGCCGAGCGAGATGAGCGAGGACGACCTCAAGATCACGGCGACGCTGAAGGAGAACACGACGGTCACCGAAGAGGAGCTCTTCCGCTGGTGCATCGACCAGCTGCCGTATTTCGCGTTGCCCCGCTACGTCGAGTTTCGGGCCGAGTTGCCGCGCAGCCCGGTCGGCCGCGTGCTCAAGCGCACGCTGCGCGACGAAGGCGTGACCGCGACCACATGGGACGCCGAGGCCGCCGGCATCGCGTACGAGAAGCGATGAGCAGGATCCTCGTCGTCGGTGGCTCGTCCGGTATCGGCCTCGCGGTTGCGACTCACGCCGCGCGCGACGGTCACGACGTCACGGTCGCGGCGCGCCGCAGCGTTGATGACCTGAACTCGATCGAGCTCGATGTCCGCGACGAGGCCTCCGTCGCTCGCGCTTTCGAAGGCGTGCAAGCAGTCGATGCCGTGCTGTACGCCGCCGGTGTCGCGCACCTGGCCGCACTCGAGGATCACTCCGCCGACGAGTGGAGGGCGACGCTCGAGACCAACCTGGTTGGCGCCGCGCTCGTGGCGAAGCACGCGGTGCCGCTGCTCGCCAAGTCGAACGGCGTGATGCTCTTCTGCTCGTCGACCACGGACGGGGAGCATCGGTGGGGTCTCGGCTCGTACGGCGTCAGCAAGGCTGCGCTCAACCGACTGGTCGAAGGGCTGCGAGCCGAGCATCTCGATGTGCGGTTCGTGAGAGCCACGATCGGCCCCACCATCGGCACGGAGTTCGCCAACACGTTCGACGCTGATGTCCTGAATGACGCATTCACGCGTTGGATCAAGCTCGGCCAGCACACCGCGAACACGATGTCGTTGGACGGCCTTGCTCAGGTGCTGTTGTCCCTCATCGCGATGCTTGTCGATCACCCGGACGTCGCAATGCCGACGGTCCACCTCGAGCCCCCCGGCGGCCCGTTCTCGACACACTGAAGGAACAGCCGCGCGGCCGGTGATCGTAGGCTCCCGGTCCGTGTTTCTCATGCGGTTCGACCTGCGGGCTCCGACGAATGGCGCATCGCCGGCAACGCTCTATGCCGCAGCGCTCGACATGGTCGAATGGTCGGAGTCGAGAGGATGCGCGCTCGTCGTGCTGTCGGAGCACCACGCGTCGCCGGACGGTTATCTGCCGACCCCCATCGTCGTCGCCGCGGCGATGGCCGCACGTACCACGGCCGCGCAGTTCATGATCGGCGCTGCGATCCTCCCGCTCTACGAACCAGTACGACTGGCCGAGGAGATGGTGGTGCTCGACATCATCAGCCGCGGTCGAGTTTCCTACGTGTTCGGTCTCGGCTACCGGCCCGAGGAGTATTCGATGTTCGGTGTCGCGACGACGGATCGGGCCGGGCGTACGGAGGACAACCTCGCGGTCGTGCTCGAAGCGTTGCGAGGCGAGCCGTTCGACCACGGCGGCCGTCGGATCTGGGTGACGCCGAAGCCGTTCACCGATGGCGGCCCTCGGATCGCGTACGGCGGTGGTTCGGTGGCCGCGGCCCGGCGCGCCGCTCGTTTCGGCCTCGACTTTCTCGCGCAGACGAATCGTCCTGGGTTGGAGGAGGCGTATCACGACGAGGCGGCGCGGGCCGGACGAACGCCGGGTCACCTCATGCTGCCAAGTCCCGGCGATCCGATGACGGTGTTCGTGGCCGACGACGTCGACTGCGCGTGGGACGAGGTCGGCCCCTACCTGTTGCACGATGCCGTCACGTACGCCGAGTGGAACGACGATGCCGAGATCGCGAGCATCTCGCACGGCAAGACGGTGGACGAGCTACGCGTCGAAGGTGGCGCGCATCGCATCTTCACGGTCGACGAGGCCGTCGAGCACATCCGCGCCAAGGGCATTCTTCCCTTGCATCCGCTGTGCGGCGGTCTCCCGCCAGATCTCGCGTGGCCCTACTTGCGGCGTGTCGCAGAGGAGGTCCTGCCCGCCGCGCAATGAGACGCGTCGACGGCTACGCCGTAGCGCTGTCCGCCAACTGTCCGAGTGTCATCGACGTCGAGGCCGCGTGGCGTCCCTGGTCCATCGCTCGGATCGAGACGTCGTGCCCTTCGACCTCGGCGCGCAACGCGCTGACCGTGCACTGCTCGCGCGTGCGATGGACGAACGGGTCGAAGTGGTACCAGCGCATCGCGTTCTCGTGCGTGATCTTGTCGAGCTCGTCGCGCGGTACCTCATACTGCGCCGCCATGTCCACGAGCTCCTCCGGCGCGACAGGCCACGACGAATCGGAGTGGGGGTAGTCCTGCTCCCAGCACATGTTGTCGATGCCGATCTCGTGACGAAGCGCGAGCCCGACTGGATCGGCGATGAAGCAGGTGAGGATGTGCTCGCGGAAGATGTCGGACGGCATGCGGTCGCGGAAGTCTTGGCCGGTCCAGAGGTGATGCATGTCGTAAGTGCGGTCGAGCCGATCGAGGAAGTACGGAATCCAGCCGGTCCCACCTTCTGACAACGCGACGCGCAAGGCAGGGAATTCCTTGAACACCCGCGACCACACGAGATCGGCGGCGGCCATGCAGATGTTCATCGGCTGCAGGGTGATCATCACGTCCATCGGCGCGTCGGGTGCGGTCACGGCGAGCTTCCCGGACGAGCCGAGATGCACGTTGAGCACCACGTCGTCGTCGACGAGCGCGCGCCACATCGGATCCCAGTGCGCGTCGTGGAAGCTCGGCAGGCCGAGTGTCGCGGGGTTTTCGGTGAACGTGATGGCGTGGCAACCCTTCGCGGCGACGCGATGGATCTCGGCGGCGCACAGCTCGGGGTCCCACAGCACCGGTAGCGCCATCGGGATGAAGCGGCCGGGATGCGTGCCGCACCACTCGTCGATGTGCCAGTCGTTGT
>JBEEGD010000337.1:0-6786 GCA_041166685.1 Acidimicrobiaceae bacterium
CGAACTTCGTCGAAGACATCCGGGGCACGGCAATCGATCATCTCGGCAAAGGGTTGTTCGAAGCGCACGGTCGTGACGAGGCCGGTTGGGAGGAAGAAGCCGGTCACAAGGACATGTGGTTCGCGGCCCGCGACATCGCCTTCGAGACGCCGACGACCAAAGTCGACGTGGACGCGATGCTTGCCCGCATGGGCTTCGGTCAAGGTGGTGCTGGCGACCCCGCGGCGCTGGCTCGCACGCTGCCTGACGACATCGACCTCAACCTCGAGCTGATCGCCGACTTGATGATCCGCGTGCTGCTGATCGAAGTGCAGGCGTTCCACACGTTCGCGTGGGCGGAAGAGTGGCTGTCTGATCCCGATCTCGTGGCCGGCGATGGCAAGGCGGCCGAGTTGGTGTCGTTCATCCGGGCCGACGAGACGCCGCACGTCGGGTACTTGGAGACGGCATTGACCGAGATGCGTGATCGCACCTGGATCGGCTCCTCCGGCACGCGCCATCCCGGCAGGGAGATGATCGGCCAGCTCTGGAAGAGAGACCTCGAGAACTCACTCGGCGCGGGACGCGCGCAGACTCGCAAAGCCGTACTGGGTGAGGTCGAGCGGTGGTGCCTCGAGCGACCCAACGGTGCTGACATCCTCGCCGAGTTCCACTCGCTCGGCGCGGCCGCGGCGGCCTGATGAAGTTCGGCATCTTCTACGAGCATCAGCTTCCCCGACCGTGGGACGAGGGCAGCGAGCTGCAACTGATCCAAGACGCGCTCGAGCAGGTCGAGCTGGCGGACAAGCTCGGGTTCGATGTCGTGTGGGAGGTCGAGCACCATTTTCTCGAGGAGTACTCGCACTCCAGTGCGCCTGAGGTGTTCCTCGCCGCGTGCAGCCAACGCACACGCAACATCCGACTCGGCCACGGCATCATCCAGACCGCGCCGGCGTACAACCATCCGGCCCGCACCGCGGAGCGTGTGGCCATGCTCGACCTCGTGTCGGGCGGCCGCGTGGAATTCGGTTCGGGGGAGTCGTCGTCGGAAGCGGAACTCGCCGGCTTCGAGATCGACCCGTTCTACAAGCGCGACATGTGGCTCGAAGGGCTCGAGGTGGCTGTTCGCTGCATGACGGAGGACCCCTTCACCGGCGTGGAGGGCAAGTTCGTCTCGATGCCGCCCCGCAACGTCGTGCCCAAGCCCGTTCAGAAGCCACATCCGCCGTTGTGGGTGGCTTGCTCGCGGCGCGAGACGATCTTGCTCGCCGCCGAGAAGGGCATCGGGTCGTTGACGTTCGCGTTCATCGATCCCGAGGAAGCCGTGCATTGGGTCAATGACTACGAAGGGACGCTCGCCGAGAAGTGTGTGCCCGTCGGGCTGAGCGTGAACGCCAACGTGGCGTGCGTCACCCCGATGATGTGCGCACCGACCGAGGAGGAAGCGCTCGCCCGCGGCCTCGAGGGCGGCAACTTCTTCGGCTACTCGCTCGGTCACTACTACGTCTTCGGTGATCACAAGCCCGGTGAGACCGACGTGTGGAAGGAGTACATCGAGAAGCGCGCGGAGGTGGGCTACTCGCCGGAGATCGACGCGGCGCTCAACGAGGAGCGACTCGGAGCGAAGGTCGCCGCGGGCGATGCCACCGGCCTCCGTGGCGCCACCGGTACCCCCGACCAGATCCGTGAGTATCTGCTGCGATTCGAGGAGGCCGGCGTCGATCAGCTGATCTTCGTGATGCAAGCGGGCAAGAACCGCCACGAGGACATCTGCGAGTCCCTCGAGTTGTTCGCGCGCGAGGTGATGCCCGAGTTCAAGGAACGCGACGAAGCGCACGTCACGGCCAAGGCCAAGCGGCTCGAGCCGGTCGTCGAGGCGGCCATGGCCCGCAAGCCCGAGCAGGAATCGATGATGCCCGACGGCTACTCGTTCCCCGCGATCCCGCGCCGCATGATGGCCGGCAACGAACAGGGCGAGAATTGGCTCGAGCAATTCCAGAAGGACCGCGCCGCGGGGAACCGCGACGATGCCCTCGGCATCATCGGTTAGCTCGCGGCGTCCGGTACAAGTTCGGCCGCAGGACTTCGAGGGGTCGGAGTTCAGGAGGTTCCTCGCGGAGCGGCAGGCGATGTCCGCGGACCCGCACGCCTCGCAGGAGCTTGCGTCCCGCGGAAAGAAGCCGACGCTCGAGGCGCCTCAATGCACGCCCAGTTGCCGACCCAATCATGTGGCGCCTGATCGTCGTGGCCAGGGCGCGATCGCCGTTCGCATCGAAATGCTCGGTGAGTTGCGTCAGCAGTTCGAGCTTCATCTCCGTCACCAAGTTGACCTCTCGAAGACCGAGGCGCCTGAGGTCGCGCGGCTCGAGACGTGACGCAAGAGTGGTGACCCGGTCGAGGTCCCCGGTCGCGCGCATCGCGAGGATGGTCGAGATGCACTTCTCACAGCGACCGCAGTTGAAGGAATCGAGGCTGTCGTTCGTGCAGACCCGGAGATGCCGGCGCGCGGTGGGATGGGCGCCGACGATCTGCAGCTTCGTCCAGCGGTTGACGTCGCACCCGGTGTGCACCAGTTCGACTCCTTCGCTCGACCAAAGTGGGTCGAGCAGTGGATGAGATCCCCATGGCTGGATCGTGCGGTAGGAATTGCTCGCGGAGATGAGGCATGTGCCGAGGACGCCTCGAAGCCCGTGGGCGATGCTGGCCAATGCCGCGCCGTGCGCCAGCGCCCAACCGACCGAGGAGAGCGCCGTGACGCGAATGTCGGTCTCGACGACGATGAGTTCGAGGCCGAACGCATCGGCGACCGACCTGACGCTGGCAACGGCGTCGGTGGCTCGCCTCGATCTCGACAGCGCCGGCAGCATGTCGAATCCGAGTACGAAGATGAGGTGAGTCGGAGTGGGATCCCCGCCTGGTTTCGTGTGGGTCAGCAGCGTATGGAAGCAGTCGACACCGCCCGAGAAGAAGAGGCCCACACCGCGCGCGGGTGGCGCGGTCGTCGCCGGTGGGGCCACGACCTCCACCGGGCCGAGGCCATCGCTCCATGCCGCGTAGAGCGCCTGCAGTCGTGGGTTCGTGCCGATCAGCAGTGGCGACACCGGTGATTCGACTTCGAGCCGTGTCGACCAGCCCATCGCAGGCAACAGCAGCGCGGCCAGGGCGACGTCACCCAGAGGCTCGATCGCGTGCATGTCGTTGCCTGAATAGTGGTGACGCACCTCGACCCGTGCTCGCTTGGGCCCGATCGCGTCTGCAGTGAACTTGATGGTGACCGAGCCATCGTCCGACCGATGCGTGTCGACTGGCGACACGTGGACACAGTGTTCGCCCCGCGCCGCCACCGACAACAACGTTAGATCGGTGTCCTTTCTCGAGAGAACTCCCAGCGAGTGACGCGGCGCCTACGGAGGGTCCCCCATTTCCGGCGACACAAATGAGACATTGAATGGGCTGCCAGCAGTCGTCGCCACGATTGCTGGTGGAAGTGCTGGCCGCCCGTCGTGGAACGCGGACGGTCAGCGCGCGCCCTGAAACGCGGTCAGCCGGCGGCTTGCGCGAGATCCGGGACGACCTCCGCGGCAGCCACCGAGCGAAAGACCTGGGGCGACAGTCGCAGCTTCAGCGAGCGGCTGCCCCCGCCGACCACGACCGACGGACGCTCGAGCACACGCTCGTCCACCCACAGAGGCAGGTCTGCAGGAAGGGCGAACGGGGTCACACCACCGATCATCATGCCGGTGAGTGCCACGGTCTCGTCGGCCGACGCGAACGACGCTCGCTTCACACTCAGCCTTCGGCGCACCGCCCCGTTCACATCCAGCTTCGTCGAGGCCAACACGACGCAGGCGACGTAGACCCGCGGATCGCTCTTGCCCACGACGATGATCGTGTTGGCCGAATCCTCCCACGCGACGCCGTAGTGCGCACAGAACGCGGCGGTGTCGGCAAGGTCGGGGTCGCAGGCGATCGTTTCATACTCGATGCCGAGGCGATCGAGTTCGAGCAGGACGGCATCCATCGTCCGATGTTGACGCGCTCAGCGGTTGGCGTGAAATCGATGCTCGACGACGGCGTACGACCCGATCGCCACCACGACGCTGACGATCAACCGGGCGACCAAGAGCGGCAGACCCGACAAACCCGTACGCCCTTCCGTGATCACCAGCAGTACCGGCCAGTGCCAGAGATAGAGGCTGTAGGAGATGCGACCAACGCCCACCAGGGGACGGGCCGACAGGAGCCTTGGGACCACGCCCGAGGGTGCGAGGACCAGCTGTGACAGCACCAATGCGACCGCAACCGCGACGACGACGTACCAGCCGTCGTACATCGCGTGACCCGACGTGGGAGCAGCAACGAATGCCACCAGCACGCCCGCGCCCGCGAGGGTGCCTGCGGCGCTGATGCCCACGCTCGTCGGTGGAGACAACGTTCGGTGCTGGCCGGTCAGCCTGTGCCCGATGAGCGCGGCGAGGACGGCGCCAACCAGCAACGCTTGGGCTCGTGTGTCGGTGCCGTAGTACGAGCGCTGCGTGTGCCAGCCCGGGCCGACGAGCACAGCCATTCCGACCGCCGACGCCGGCGTCAATGCCGCGGCGACCACGCCGACGTTGCGTCTCCGCGATCCGGGCCACGGCCCTTTCGCGACGAGGACGACCAGAGGAGGCCAGAACAAATAGAACTGCGCCTCGATCGCCAACGACCAGCAGTGCTGGAACGGTGAGCGCGTCGCGCCGACCAACGTGTGACCGATCGTGTCGACCATGCGCCAGTTGACGACTTGCCCGAGCGTGGCCAGCGCGTCGTCTCGCACGTCGCGCACGGATTCGAACGGTGCGATGAACGAGCCAAATGCTGTCCCAACCACGATCAAGGCGAGCAGCGCGGGGAAGAGGCGGCTGACTCTTCGGCTCCAGAACCGCCGCAGGTCGATCCCGTTGGTGCGGTCGAGTTCCGCCAGGAGCAACGACGTGATGAGGAATCCGCTCAGCACGAAGAACACATCGACGCCGAGATAGCCGCCTCCCGCCCACGACACGCCGGCATGGAACAGCAGGACGGCGATCACGGCGAGACCGCGCACGCCGTCGAGAGCCTCGAGGCGAGGTGGTGTTGAGGTGATCGGGGGCGCGGCCTTCTGGACGGGCGCGCTCACCGGGGGCATCGGACCTGTGTTCCCAGTGATCCGTCGGCCTAGTCGCGGCTACGGTCACGGCGATCGCGGGAGGTGGCGGATGATCGACTTGACCACGGAGTTCGGTGACGAACTGCACTCCTTGCTCCGCTCCGCGGCGGCCGAAGGTCCGGTCGCCGTCGAGGCGGTGACAGGCGCGACGGTTGTCCTGCGACATGCTGATGTCGAGCATCTGGCGCACGATCGCCGTGTGGCCGGCGTCGGCCTCGCCTTCTTTGACGTCATGGGAATCGACGAGGGTCCGTTGCGCGACTGGTACGGCGGACTCATGTTCACCACCGAAGGAGACACGCATCAACGACTGCGCTCCCTCGTGTCACGCGCATTCACGCCCCGATCTGTTGAGGCGTTGCGCGCCGATGCGACTGAACTCGCATCATCGGCGCTTGCACCGATCGTCGCCGACGGCGAGGGCGATCTGGTGGCGGCTCTGAACTCGCTGCCGATGCGCGTCATGTGCCGGCTTCTCGGAGTTCCGGATGCCGATGTCGCGGTGTTCGGTGGCTGGGCCGACGCGCTGAGCCCTGTCTTCGGGTTCATGGAGCCGAACCAGATCGAGGCGGCCACGGAAGCGCTTGGCGGGCTGCTCGATTACGTCGGTCATCTAGCCAAGATTCGCCGCGACACCCCCGCCGACGACCTCATCACTGCGCTGCTGGCTGCAGAGGACGAGGGCGACCGCCTCGACCGCGACGAAATGGTCGCGATGGTCGCCAATCTCATCGTCGGCGGACACGACACCACCGCAAGCCAACTTGGATGCTCGTTGCTCACGCTGCTGCGGCAGCCGGACGAGGCAGCCCGTGTGCGGGCCGAGCCGAGCCTCGTCGGTTCGGCAGTCTCAGAGACGATTCGGTACGAGCCGAGCATCCCCATGGTGCCGCGCACGTGCGCTGAGCCCGTGGACGTCGCGGGCCGCGAGCTGCCCGCCGGAACGCTGATGTTGCTCTGCACCGCAGCAGCGAACCGCGAACCTTCAGTGTGGCGTGATCCCGACCGCGTCGACGTCGCGCGCTTCACCGAACCCGGCACCCCGCGCTTGTTGAGCTTCGGCGCGGGCCAGCACTATTGCCTCGGCGCTGCCCTCGCCCGCCTCACGGTGGAAGAGGCCGTGAAGGCCTACCTCCTGCTCGACACGCCGCGCTTGATCGAGGACCCAGTGCCGTGGCGCAGCGTGCTCGGTCGCGCCCCGGCACGGCTTGCGGTGTCAGTTGGCTGACGTCTGATGCAGCTCGATGAGGTTGCCGGCCGGATCGGTGAGGAACGCCTGCAAGCTCCTGCCCACCGGTGAGGCATCGCTCACCTTGATGCCTCGCTGACGCAGCTCATCGATTGTCTCCGCCAAGTTGCCGACGAGCAGCGCGAAGTGTTCGCCGTTGCCCTTCGGGACCTGGCCTTCGATGAGGTGTACTTGCTGCCCGCCGGCGTCGAGCCAGGCCCCGCCGAACCCGAAGTCGGGGCGGTCGGAGCGCGCTTGCAGCCCGAGCACACCGACATAGAAGTCCAGAGCGGCATCGACGTCGCTGACGTTGATCGACACGTGATGCACGGCGAGAGGTTGCACGGCCCGGAGATTACGCCTTGGGATCGAGCGGACTGGCGGCCAGGCG
>JBEEGD010000338.1:0-8665 GCA_041166685.1 Acidimicrobiaceae bacterium
CGTCGGCGCGGTCGCGGTGTGGGTCGCGGTGCTGCAATTCCTGCTGCGACTGCGGGCGCCGGCGCCGGTGACGACCCCCGAGCGCCAACTGGTTGAATTGCAGGGATGACCACCCTTGCGCCCACCGAGGTCAAGGACCCAGTTGGCGACATCGAGATCGCGGCCGACCGTCCGTGGGTGGTCATCGTGTGGAACGATCCGATCAACCTCATGGACTACGTCACCTTCGTGCTCCAGAAGCTCTTCGGCTACAGCAAAGAGAAGGCCACGAAGCTGATGCTCGACGTGCACCACAAAGGCAAGGCCGTCGTGTCCAACGGCACCAGGGAGAAGGCGGAGCTCGACGTGTTTCGGCTGCACGAACACGGACTGTGGGCCACCATGCAGCACGACGAGTAGCGCACACCGTGCTCAAGCGCATGGTGAGTCGCACGCGCGACGGCACCTTCCAACTGCGGATCGGCGACGACGAGCGCGACCTACTCGCCAGCCTCGCCGGCCAACTGCGCGAGCTTCTCGTGGGCGACCAGACCGACGGGCTCGAACGCCTCTTTCCTCCCGGCTACGCCAACGATCCCGATCGCGAGCAGGAGTACCAGCAGCTCACCCACGACGAGCTCCTCACCAAGCGGCTGGCGTCGGTCGACATCCTCGAACAGACCGTGAACGAGACGAGGCTCGACGAGGATCAACTCAACGCGTGGATGGGTGCGGTCAACGACCTACGACTCGTGCTCGGCACCCGCCTCGACGTCACCGAAGACATGGACATCGAGCTCGACGACCCGCGTGCTTCTGCGTTTGCGGTCTACCAGTACCTCACGCACGTGCTGGCCGAGATCGTCAACGCGCTCGGCGGCTACTAGCTGGGTTTGTCGCGACAGGCGACGACCGCGGACTGGATCGCCGGCCGGTCGGCGGCTTTGAACTGATCGAACGACAACGAGTGCACCACACAATCGCCAAACGCGAAGGCCTTGTCGATCGTGAAGCTGAGCTGCCGGACGGCCTCGAGCATGAACTGCGACCGGGCCGACGGGAGTTGCAGCACGTCGATCGCTCGGTTGTTCACGGTGATGCTCACGCCTGCGTCCGGGTCACAGGCCTGCATCAACAGCACCGCGCCCTGGGGTGTCACCGACGCGGCCCCGGCGGGCATCGCCGCGACCCACTGGTTCAGCGCGTCCTGCATCGCCAGGTGATCCGCATCGGTGTCGCCTTGCCAGGCGATGCGCACGCACGTCGTGCCGTTCTGCTCGTACGCGACGTAGGCGTCACCGCCCCAACCGTCGACGGCCCGCAGCGCGACGAGCGGATCGATGCGTTCGGCGAGGACCAACAGCCACGACGTCGCACCGAAGTCGCCGCTGTCAATCACGTTGTCCTTCGTGACTCCGTCGGGCAACGCCGGCTCGTCCACCTCGAGCGCAGACTCATGACGCAGGAACGCGGGCGCTTCCATCACTTGCTCGTCGGTCGCGGGCGGTTTGCGGAAGGCCTGGTCGACTTCCGCCTGCTTCCCGTCGGCATCGAGGAGCTCCACGAACGGCGGGCCGAGGAGATACGGCGCGGCCTGCAGTGCCTGCAGCGCAATGGGCACGTCGGCCAGCCCCGTGGTGGCGGTGTCGACGGCCTTCTGATGCGTCTGGTCGTACTCGGCCTTGTCGCGCGCGGAGAGCGCGGCGATGTACTCGTTCTCGATGCGCACCGCATCGCCCTCGACCAACGCGCGGAACGATGTCTGCTCCTGCGACGTCGTGAACTTGTCGGTGCGGCCCTTCCCGACGCCGAAGTACTGATCCTGGAGCACGTGGGTGAACTCGTGGGCGAGCGTGACTCGCAGGTCGACCGTGATCTCCGTGCCCCGGATCGTGACCCGTTGGGTCTCCGGGTCGTAGAACGCCAGCGTGCCGACGTCGACCAACTTGTTGAGGGCCTCCCCCAAGTCGCCGGTGCTGTTCGACAATCCGAGCGCGCGTAGCTCGCCCTGGAAGGCCGACAGCTGCTGCTTCTCTTTGTCGGTGAGCTTGCTCTGCTCGGTGCGAACGCGCTCGCTGTACGCCTTGGCGTCGAGGAAGTCGACGAACACCGGTTCCTTGAACGTCAAGCCGCGGTGCTGCTCGTCGAACTTCACGATGTCGAGCACCCGCGGGTCCCACTCCTTCGGATGGGGCGGGCGGCTCTTCGTGTCGCGCCACAGAATTGCAGCCAGTCCCCCGGCGACGACCACAACCACAAGGAAACCGGAGACGGCCAAGAGGATCCTGTCGCGCCGCCGACTCGGCCCCGCGTAGGGCAGCGCTCCGTAGGGCGGAGGCGGCTCGAAAGTGGGCGGCTCGCCGTACGTCATCGCATCGGCCAGAAGAACGCGCCGAACGTTCCGGGGCCGGTGTACACACCGACACTCGGGCCGACGCGGTACCGCACCACTTCGGCGACCGATGGATGCGGGGCGAGGCGTGCCTCCAGCGCGTGCGACAGAGACTCCGCGCCCACATCGGCCATGCCCACCGCGACGCGCAGGCGCGCGCCCAACGACTCGCGCGTGCAGTACGCGGCCATCGCCTCGATGGCGGCGGCCGCGGCGTGCACGTTGGCCACCACGTTGAGCTCCCCGCCGTCGAGCGACAGCACGGCGATGGTGGCGCTGTCCGCGGCGTCGTCGATGCGCACTCGCCCACCGGCTCGGGCCAAGTCGAGGGCCTTGACCACGAAGACGTTGCCCACCGACGCCGCGACCGACTCGGCGACCGCAGCCGCGCTGTCGACCGAGGCGCCGGCGCGTACCGCGTCAGCCGCCTCCCACACACAAGAGGCGATCCCGAACGACGACGTGTTGGTGTCGACCAGCCGCACCGGCACGGGCGCTTTGTCCGCGGCGAGGCGCGCGCTGTTCAGGGTTCCCGAGAGCGCCGAGCTGATGTGGATCGACAGGATGTCGGTCGCCCCGTTCGCCGCCACCCGTTCGTAGGCCGCCGCGAACGTGCCGGGACTCGGCTGCGACGTCGCGACCGACGGTGTGGCGTCATCGGCGAACAACTCGTAGAACGCGTCCGCGTCGAGGTCGACCCCTTCGGCGTACTCCTTGCCGTCGACGATGACGGTGAGCGGCACGACTTCGATGTCGTAGCGCTCGGCCAACTCGGGCGGCAGCTGTGAGTTGGAGTCGGTGACGATGCCGATCATGCGGCCTTCTTCGCCATTGCGAACTTCGACAGGATCACCGCGCTGCTCGCCGCCGCCGCGAGCGGCAACGCCTTCGTCGGCCTCGGAGCCCACAGGTTCGGCCATTTGCGCCACGTCCACAACGCGCCGCCGCCGACCCAGCAGGCCGACGCCACCACGGTGGTGGCGTACGCCCGCTGCTTCCACCGGGGCGACAAGCTGGTCGCCAGCGCGACCGACAAGTCGACACCCATGTACGCGGGAAAGGTGGCGATGCACTGCCCGACGCTGGTGGCCACGCCCTTGCCGCCGCGAAAGCCGTTCCACACCGGAAAGCAGTGGCCCACGACGGCAGCGGTACCGCCGACGTGCGCGCCCGTCGGCCCGGCAAGGCGTCGCCCCACTCCGCTGGCGACCGCGCCCTTCGCGATGTCCGCGGCCATCACGCCGTACCCCCACCTCGGGCCGAGCACTGCAATGGCGTTCGCCGCGCCCGGGTTCCGGGTGCCCACCGCGCGCAGATCGGTGTCGCCCCCGGTCGCGAACCGCGCGGCGACGTCGGCCGACGGCAACGTGCCCGCGAGGTAGCCACCGACCGCCGCTGCCGCGAGTCGAAGGCCCCGAACCACCAGCCGGACGCTACTGGTGGACTGCTACCGTGACTTCGCTCCAAGCGCGACCTTGTCCCCATCGTCTAGCGGCCTAGGACACCACCCTTTCAAGGTGGCGGCACGGGTTCGAATCCCGTTGGGGATGCGTCTGTCAACACTGTCGCGGTTGACCTCACGACCAGGCGGAAATACCTGGTCGTGGCCGCACCGACGATGGTCGACGAGCATGGCGTCGACGAACGGCCTGACACCGACACCACGGTCGGACCCGACCACGTAGATCTCAGGGCTGTACGCCGTGGCCACCGGCTCCGCCTGCTGTTCTTCATCGGGGTTGTCGCGTTCCTCGTCGCCGCAGCGTTTGGAATCTTCGGCTACCGCTCGCGCACCGTTTCGCGAACGGACCGAGGCCTCACCACCTCCGTGACCTACGGCCAATTCACTCGCCGGGGCGTCGCGACGCCATTGCAGATCGACATCCAGTCCGACACGGACTTCTCGGACGATGTGACGGTCGCGATCGACTCGTCCTGGCTCGAGAAGATGGACATCCACAGCATTTCGCCGCAACCCGATCAAGAGTCCACCGTCGGCGACACGGTCGTGTGGACGTTCCAGAAACCCAAGAGCAACGAGCTGCAGGTCTCGATCGACGCAGACGCTGGAAGCTCGACGCAACCGGGGCCGACCGACGGCAGTGTGGCGATCGCGGTCGGCGACCAACTCATCCACCAACTGACCTTCCGAACGTGGATCTGGCCCTGATGGACATCGTCGTACGCGCGTCTGCGATCTTTTTCATGCTGTGGCTCGTCACCCGCGGGATGGGCAAGCGCGAGCTGGCCCAGATGAGTCCGTTCGAACTCATCTTGCTCGTCACGATGGGCGACCTGATCCAGCAAGGCGTCACCCACAATGACCGGTCGATCACCGGCGCCGTGCTCGCGGTCATCACCATCACGTTTTGGGTGCTGCTCTTCAGCATCATCACGCATCGGTCGGCCGCGGTGCAGGGGGTCTTCGAAGGGGTACCCGTGGTCATCCTGCGCGACGGCCGGCCCATCGACGAGGTCCTCGACCTCGAACGGATCACCGCCGACGAGGTGGCGGGTGAAGCCCGAAGCCAGGGAATCGGCGACCTCCGCGACATTCGCATCGGCGTGCTCGAACCCGATGGAACCTTCTCGTTCATTCTCCACGACGGTCCGAGTTCTCAACAGCGACGTCCGCGGGGCAAGGTCGCGACCTGACGCCAAGTTGCGTTCTCACTGAAGGAGTTGCTGGAACGTCGCCGACGTGCCGCTGAGGCGACAAGAATCGACTCCGCGATGCTCGACGATGCGCAGCTGGTACAGCTCCACCACCAGATCACGGTCACGCGGGTCGTCGACGAGCGTCTCTGGGCGCTCTCGCGACAGGGGCGTGCGGGCTTCGTGCTGACGGCGCGGGGTCACGAGGTGGCGCAGGTGGCATCCACGATGGCGATGCGGATCGGCCACGACTCCGGCTGGCCCTACTACCGCGACCTCGGTGTCGGCATCGCGATGGGCGTGTCACCGTACGAGGTGTTCCTCGGCGCGCTCCGGCGCGAGTCTGACCCGCACTCCGGTGGACGCCAGCTGACCGCGCACTTCTCCTCCGCGGCGCTTCGACTCGGGTCCATCTCGAGCGAGGTCGGGGCTCACCTGCCTCACGCCGTCGGCGCCGCCTACGCGTCCAGGGTCCTCGGCGACGATGCGGTTGCGATGTGCTGGTTCGGCGATGGTGCCGCGTCGGAGGGGGCCGCGCACGAAGCGATGAACTTCGCGGGTGTCCACCGCCTTCCGGTCGTGTTCGTCTGCGAGAACAACGGCTTGGCGATCAGCGTCCCCGTTGAGCTGCAGATGGCCGCACCGGTCGCCGCCCGTGCGCCGGGTTACGGCATGGAAGGCGTGACCCTGGACGGTACGGACCCAGACGTGGTCTTCGACGCGACAACTGCGGCCATCGAACACGCACGACGCGGGGACGGACCGTCGCTCCTCGAACTGCTCGTCCCCCGAATCGTGCCGCACTCGTCGCAGGACGACGACAGCTACCGCAGCGACGCCGAGCGGGCGGCGGCCGCGACGCTCGATCCGCTGGCTCGTCTGCGTTCGCGTCTCATCGGCGACGGTGTCCTCGATGAAGCGACAATCGGGCGGGAGCAGCAGGCTGTCGAAGCCACCGTGCGAGACGATCTCGACCGCGCGCTCGCTGAGGCGTCGCCGGAGCCGAGCCGATACTCCACGTGGATGTACGGATGACGGCCAAGAACATGGTCGAAGCGATACGCGACGCGCTGGCCGAGGAGATGGAGCGCGACCCGACGGTGGTGTTGCTCGGGGAGGATGTCGGTCGCAAGGGCGGGGTGTTCAAGACGAGCGACGGACTCCAAGCGCGGTTTGGGCCGCTGCGGGTGCTCGATACCCCCGTGGCCGAGATCGCCATCGCCGGTGTGGCCATCGGCGCCGCGATGACGGGCCTGCGTCCTGTCGCCGAGTTCCAGTTCGCGGACTACATGCACCCCGCCTACGACCAGATCGTGAGCCAGGCCGCGACGATGCGCTGGCGCAGCGTCGGGACGTGGCACGTGCCCGTCGTGTTCCGGGCTCCGTTCGGTGCGGTGGCCGGCGGCGGGATCTACCACTCCCAGAGCCCCGAGGCGCCGTACTGCCACACGCCGGGGCTCAAAGTCGTCGCGCCCGCGACGCCGTCAGATGCCAAGGGTTTGCTCAAGGCGGCGATCCGCGACGACGACCCCGTGATCTTCTTCGAACACAAGGCCAACTACCGAACGATCCGCGAGGAGGTCGGCGTCGATCCGGTGCCACTCGGTGTCGCGCGGGTCGATCGTGACGGTGGTGACGTCTCGATCGTCACCTATGCCGGTGGCGTCCACGTCGCCCGCGAGGCTGCGACCGCGCTCGCGGAGGAGGGGATCAATGTTGCGATTCTCGACCTGCGCACGCTGGTGCCGCTCGATCGTGAGGCGATTGCCGCGACGGTGAAGCGCACGGGACGGCTCCTGATCCTTCACGAGGCGAACAAGACAATGGGGTTCGGCGCGGAGATCGCGGCTTTCGCCGCCGAGGAGCTGTTCATGGACCTCGATGCGCCCGTGCGCCGGGTGGCGGCCGCCGACTCGCACCTCACGTACAACACCTCCGAGCAGTCGGCCATCCTCCCCGACGCGCAGGACGTCATTGCCGCGGTGCGAGAGCTGCTCCGTTACTGAACTCCGGTCAGGCGGCCACCCGAGTCGTTCCGCCCAGTGAACCGGCGCCCTTCGTCGCCAGGGACCGCCCGCTGTACGTTCACCCAGCGCGCGACTCGACGCGGCGCGGCAGGAGGATCGCGATGGCAATGGCACTCGACCACCTCGATGACCTGGTTTCGGTCGAACGCGGCGAGGTCGACCGGCGGATCTTCAGTGATCCCGACATCTTCGAGCAGGAGCTCGAGCTGATCTTCGGGCGGGCGTGGCAGTTCATGTGCCATGAGAGCCAGATCAAGAAGGCGGGAGACTTCGTCGAGGTGCCGATCGGGCGGGACAACGTGCTGATCGTGCGCCAGAAGGACAAGTCCATCAAGGGCTTGCTGAACACGTGTGCCCATCGAGGCAACGCCGTGTGCCGGGCCGAAGAGGGCAACACCAAGAACTTCATGTGCACCTACCACGGGTGGACCTACGACCTCGCCGGCAACCTCATCGGCGTTCCCGGTTTGCAGGAGCTGTACAAGAACGAGCTCGACCGATCGCAGGCCGGCCTTCGCCCGGTCGCGCAGATCGACTCCTACAGGGGTTTCGTCTTCGCGACGATGGACCCGGGCGCGCCGCCGCTCTCCGACTATCTCGGCACCACGTCGCGTCTCGCGCTGGACCTCCTGGCGCTTCGGGGCGACATGGAGGTCGTGCCCGGCATCCAGAAGTTCGTGATTCCGTGCAACTGGAAGTTCGCGGTCGACAACCTCTTCGACTGGTACCACCCGCAGATCACCCACATGTCGGCCAACGGGCTGCTCGGCCTGGTTCCACCGGAGGACGGGAACTTCATCGACGGCGGCGGCGCGACCACACCCGACGGGACGGACATCGATGCCGCCGCGGGCCAGCGCACGGCGAACACGACCAACATCGTCGTGCTCGGCGAATACGGCCACGCCATCGGGGGCCCGAACCGGGCCTCGATCGAGCAGCTCATCGGAGACGGTCCGCTCGGTGCCGTCTTCTCGCAGGCGTTCCGGGACACGCCCGAGGCGCGGGAGATCCTCGGAACGGTCGGCCGCGAGGTTGCCGGCCACCCGAACATCTTCCCGAACACCTGGATCACCAACATGCAACTCTCGCTGCGCATCCCCCGCAGCCCGAACGAGACGGAGATCTGGTGGTACTCCCTCTGTCCGCGTGAGTTGCCTCCGGAGCACCGTGGAATGCTCGTCGCGATGGCGAACCATGTGTTCGGTCCCGCCGGTTTCCTCGAGCAGGAGGACGGCGAGAACTGGGCGCAGAGCACCCTGCAGACGTACGGAATCCACAGCCGTCGTGTGCCGCAACTTCTCAAGATGAACCTCGGCAACGGCAAGATCGAGTGGGACAACGGCCTGGCGCACATCGACGGGAACACGACCGAGCACGCGCAGCTCTGGACCTACCACTCATGGCAGCAGTGGATGTCTGGCTGCGACTGGGACGAGCTGCGCGCCCGCACGCAAGTGCCGGACGTGATCTGAGAGGAACGACCAATGGCGATCGAGGAGTTGGAGTTGGCGGCGCCGCAGGGGCGGGTGGCCGAGATGGTGGTGCAGTTCGAGGTCGAGCGGTTCTATTACCGGGAAGCGAACCTGCTCGATGACCGGGAGTTCGAGGA
>JBEEGD010000339.1:0-4604 GCA_041166685.1 Acidimicrobiaceae bacterium
AGACCAAAACCCACCAACAGACAAGCCCGTACGGCGGCGCGGGCCTTCTTGCGCGCCACGTTCTTCTCGACGCCGGGCGAGCCCCGGCTGTAATGGCCGCCGCGCGGAACATGAGGGCGCTGCTCGCGACCACCACTAAACCCCGCCGGGCAACCGCGCCCAAGCGAAACACAAAGAGAGACACGACAAACCAATGCCCGAGAATGAACAAACCGGACCCTCGCGACAAGGATCCGGCTCCGAAGCCACTGGCGACGACCAAGACGACCAGAAGCACGTTCAGCCTAACACGGTTGTCGGGTCAGCCGCTGGCTACGCCAGTCTGTCGCGCGAGTATCAGCGCAAGGGCTGGCACCCGGTCCCACTCCAGGCGGGCCAGAAGTGGCCGCCGCCGCCCGGCTACACCGGCAAGGCTCGCGTAACCCCTTCCGGCGCAGACATCGAGGCGTGGTCGGAGGACCGGCCCAACGACAACATCGCAATCGTCATGCCCGACGGCGTGATCGGTATCGACATTGATCATTACGGCGAGAAGACTGGCGGCGACACCATCGCCCAGCACGAGGCGAGACTGGGACAGCTCCCGAGGACGTGGCGCTCCAGCTCACGCCCCGACGACCCGGTCTCCGGTATCCGGTTTTATCGCGTCCCGCCGGGTTGGACCGGCGCGGGTGCGCTCGATGGTGGCGGCGTCGAAGTCGTTCAGCCACACCATCGTTACGCCGTTGTGTCGCCGAGCATCCATCCTGAGGGCCGCGAGTATGCTTGGCTCGACGCCAACGCCCACCCGTGCGAGATCCCCAATGTCTGGGATCTGCCGCACCTTCCGCAGGTATGGGTCGATGACTTGCACAAGGCGCTGGGCGAGACCTCCGACAATGCGCTTGAGTTGACCATCGACGAGATCCTCACCGACGGCGAGCCTGATGAGCGGGTGGCGGCCCGGCTGGCGGAGGCACTCGGAGCCCTGGAGGGCCGCAAGGGATCTCGTCACGACAACACGCGGGACAACGTGTTGACGCTTATGCGGTTTGGCAAGGAGGGTCACCCCGGCGTCAGGGCTGCCCTCCAGCAGCTCGGCGACGCCCACGTGGCCGCCGTCTGGCAGGACCGGCCACGCGGTAAGGCCGAGGCGATCAAAGGCTTTCACGACATGGTGTGCAGGCCGTCGGTTCGCAAGCTGCTGGCTGTGGCGAGCTACGACGAGCGGGCGCGGGTGGAACACGAGGAATTCATGCAGCTGGCGCTCGGCGACCGCTATCAGAAGGACCAGCGGCAGAAGGCAGACGCTATGGACGACAACGGTTCTGGCGACAGTCTGTCGTGCCTCGCGGCGAAACTGCTCACGCGCTCGGCGCTGCGTAACCTGCCGAAGCCCGAGCCGTTGATTGACGACGTGTTAGACCAGGGAACCACGGCGCTACTCTATGGCAGGTGGGGCACGTACAAGACGTTCATCGCGCTCGACTGGGGCGCGTCAGTCGCGACTGGCCGCCCGTGGCAGGGCCGCCCGACCGAGAAGCGCCGCGTTCTCTACGTCGCCGCCGAAGGCGCTTTCGGGATCGCGGCCAGGATCGACGCGTGGGAGATCGGTTGGCAGCGCACCGTTACCGACGGCGAGCTTGAGATTCTCCCGTGTGCCGTGAACCTCGCCAGGGCCGCCGAGGTGCGCGAGCTGGCCGCCCTGGTCGCCCGCAACGGGTACGGCTTCGTTGTGCTCGACACGTTAGCGCGCAGCATGGTCGGAGCCGACGAGAACAGCGCGCAGGACTGCGGTGTGGTGGTCGAGGCGATGAACACGATTCGCGAGCACACGCCCGACGGCCTCGGTGTGGTGCTCGGCGTCCACCACACCGGCAAGGACGGCAAGACGTTTCGCGGGTCGTCTGTCTTCGAGGCAGGCGCGGACACGGTTTATGCGGTGGCCGCCGACGGCGACGGCTCGCCGGTCGTCACCCTGGAGCGCGAGAAGCGCAAGGACGGGCCGACCGGCGATCATCACGACTTGCGGCTCGATGTGATCGAGGGCAGTGATTCCTGCGTTATTTCTGTCCATCGGGGCGCGGACAAAACGGCGAGCGCGGACAGGCTTTTGTCCATCTTTGTCCGCAATTTTGTCCATACCGGAGCAACGCAGGCCGATCTCCGCAAGGTCGCCGATATGGCGCCCGCGACCTTTCACCGCGCGGTCAATGAGCTGGTGCAACGGGGAGACTTCGTCAACACGGGCACGGACAAGCGCCCGTTCTTCAAGGCGGTCAGTTAACAAAATGTCCGCAGTGTCCGCGAATGTCCACCGTGTCCGCCGCTTTTGTCCGTCCGCCCTCCCCTCTAGGAGGGCGGTATGCGGACATGGACAGACAGATACCCATCCCACTAACCACACAGCAGACTCCCGCTGACGAAACACGTTAGGGAACAAGGAAAGAAGGATAATAATGACGATCAATCGCAACCGTAATATCCTGGGTGAGAGCCTCAACAGCGGCCAGAAAGCCGCGACGTATGTTGGTGGCGGAGCCCTCGAAGGCTCGCAGCTCGGCAAGACAACCGACCAGGGTCCGATTGGCCGTAGTGAGGACTCGCAGCGGTATATCGCCGTCTCGCAGCATATCTCGCAGATCAACCGCGAGGGTGCAGAGGGCATCGCCATCGCCGGAAACGATCCGCTCGTGACGCGGGCCGAGGGTGCCGACAGTGGGGATGCGTCAGCCGGAAGGGCCATCGGATGACCGCCGCCGGAGCGGCCTACATCGGCATGCGGGCAGTCTGCGAGACCTACAAGATCAGCGCCGAGGTCGTGACACAGGACGTGCGCAACGGCCTGTTGCCCGTCTTCGCCCAGTCCGCAGGGCAGACGTGGTTCAGGGTCGCCGACGTGGTAGCCCTCTTCGGAACATCAAGATACACAGCGACAGAACAGGAGCAATAACCATGGGAATTCTTAACGATGCCGACAGGCAGCCACTCGCCGCCGCGCCGGTCGACCCGACCATTCCGGTAGCACCGGCGATCACCACGCAGGGCACGCCCGTCGAACAGTGCTACGCCGCGATGGTTCACGTTGACAAGCATCACGCCCGGCATGTCGAGAACGTCAACAGCATTGCGCGGCCAGGCGATCCGCTTGCACCGTTCACGAATGAGGGCTGGGCCGAGCGGCTGCGGTCCTTCGATGCCACGCCAGCCGCGAAAGCCGTCGGCGAGCACATGCAAGCCGTCGACCGGTACGTGGCTGACGCCGAGGCCGACGCGGCCCGCATCCGCGACGCCTTGAGGCCCGGCGATGACGTAGCCGCACAGGTGAAGGCTCAGCGGGATTGGTCGCGCACCAAGGGCAGCCTCGATGCCGCCGACGACGGGACGGTGCTCTCGGCGGCCCGCAACGCCATCAGGAACGCGACCGACACCGAGCTGCCCACGGTGGCCGAGGAGATCCGGCCTTACCTCGATGCGCGCGGCGTGCCGGGCGATTGGCTGGACGATGCCCTCGGTCAGCGCGTACCGGAATACGGACAGGCGCGGGATCGTGTACGTGTCGCCCACAAGCAGCGCGCCGTCCTTGCACATGATGCGGCCAAGCTGCACAAGCAGATTCACGAAGGCCGCCGCAGCGAAGTGCCGTTGGTCGATCCCCGCAACGTGACGGCGCAGCGGTACGCCTGAACTGAAAATCGTTGCGACACAAACCGGCCACCGTTGACCGGCGGGCCTGTCGAACTCGCTCGGGGCCTTTAGTGTCGCAACGGTCGGCCCTCCCTGGTGTTCCAATCCATCAGTGAGGGTCGGCCCATCGCGGAGCTGCGCGGCTTTCCATTTCGCGGGCCAGCGCGGCCCGCACAGCGCACCTCGGCCCCGTTGTGGGCCATCCACTCCAATCGGGTCGAGGTGTCGCTTCCCCCAAACATCCGACCAACATCGAAGAGGTACCGCTTTGAAGGTTCTCACGATTCATTGATATCGAAACTGGACCCGCTCCCCGGCTTACACTTCGGCAATGTTCTCGGAGACGCGCTATGCGCTGAATGGCGGTTTGCGCGTCGCCTATCGCGCGTCGAGCGAGGGCCCTCGCGACATTGTGTTCGTCCCGAACTGGTTCACAAACTGCGAGGTCTTTCCGGAGTTTCCGTCCATTCAGGGGTGGGTCGAGGCGATGACATCGCTCGGTCGAATGATCTTCTTCGACCAGCCGGGCACGGGAGCGTCTGATCCCGTCAGGTCGGGTGCGCTGCCGACGTTGGAGCAGTGGGCCGACAGCATCACCGCGGTGCTCGACGATATGGGTAGTAGCGAAGCGGTTCTCGTCGCGATTGACGGCGCGTTCGCATCAGCGGCGTTGTTCGCGGCAACACATCCGTCCCGGACAACCGCGCTGGTCGTGCTAGAGGGCTACGCGGATCCGTTGGCTGAGCGCGCCGAGGGACCCACACGCGAGGAAGTCGTTGCCCTCATGGGCGCCATGTGGGGGACGGGGGAGCTCCAACATGTGATGAATCCGGACATGCCGTGGAACGAGGAGATCCGGGCAGCGTGGGCGCGGGCAGAACGCCTGGCGGCCAGCCCGGGGACCGTCGCGCAGATGTTTCCACTGGTGATCGAATTGG
>JBEEGD010000340.1:0-6116 GCA_041166685.1 Acidimicrobiaceae bacterium
TTGCCCGACGTGATTCAGCGGGTGCGTCCTGTCCTGGCGATCGTGCTCCGAATCGCCGGGTTTGTGTTCTTCGTAGTGACGATCGCGGCGGCCGCGTTCGGGTCAGCCGACGGCGGACTGAACCTCGCCCCTTACGCAGTCTGTGTGATCTTCTGGGTCGGAGTCCCGATCGCATCGGCCGCGGTGGGCGACGTCTACGCCGCCGCGAACCCGTTCGACACGATCGCAATCGCGCTGCGCATCCCAGAGGACACAACTCGGGCCGACCCGGGACTGTGGCCCGGGGCCGTGATGATCTTCTCCTTCACCTGGTTGGAGCTGGCCTACCACGACGGTTGCAGCGACCCCGTGGCACTGTCGCGGTGGCTCGGCGCCTACACGATTGTCACAATCCTCGGCGCCGCGTTGTGGGGCCGGCGCTGGCTCCGCACCGGCGAAGGCTTCGCCGCGCTCTTCGGACTGCTCGCACATCTTGCACCGCTCTACTGGGATCCGATCACGCGCCGACTCCGCGTTCGGCCACCGCTCAGTGGGCTGGCATCGGTGCAGCCGCGGCCGGGCATGCTTGCCCTCGTACTCGTCGCTCTGGGATCGACGACGTTTGACGGCTTCAGCCGCACCACGTTCTGGGATGACATCGTCGGCCAGCGCGTTGGTTGGGATCGCACGCTGGTCAGCACGCTCGGGCTGCTGTGGCTCATCGGCATCGTCGCCCTCGCTTGGCTCGGCGCGACTCGGATCACCGCCCAACTGACCGGACGCGAGCCAGCCGAGATTGCCACCGCGTTCCTTGGATCGCTGATCCCGATCACGCTCGGCTACGCGATCGCCCACTACTTCTCGCTGCTCCTCTTCGACGGCCAGACCTTCATCGCGCTCGCCTCGGATCCGTTCTTCCGCGGCTGGGACCTCTTCGGCACCACCGACAACACCATCAACTATGCATTGGTATCGACCCGCACCATCGCGTACGTCCAGGTGGCCAGCATCGTCGTCGGTCACGTTTGCGGCGTGATCGCCGCGCATGACCGAGCCGTCGAGCTGTTTCCGCCGCGAAAAGCTGTGCGGTCTCAGTATCCGCTACTGGTCGTCATGATCCTCTACACCGTCGGTGGCCTACTGCTGCTCTTGAAAGGCTGAGAGCATGGTCATCGCACACCAGGGGGGCTGGGACGAAGTTCTCCTCATCGCGCTCCCTGTCGTGGTCTTCGCGGTGCTGCTGTTCTTCGCGAACCGGCACGGCACCAACCACGCCGACGAAGACGACGAACCCCGCGGAGATGCGTGACGTCGGATCGTTGACCGGGACCAGATCGCGAAATCAACTGACCGCGGGCCCTCAAGTAGCGATCAGTCCATCTCGGGACCTTTGTCCCGCTGACCGTGACGCTCGCCTCTACGGGGCCGATGCCCGTACCCGTCATTGTGACCTCGAGCGGCGACTCGTTCTGTCGCCACAGGAGGTTGCACAATGACACAGCTCGACGAACGCACTGGGATCGAGATCATCAACCGCGACGAATGTCTGCGGCTCCTACGTGAAGACGAGGTGGGCAGGCTCGGCGTCGTGCACGGTCGTTCGCCGGTCATCCTGCCCGTGAACTACACGATGGACGGCGACGACGTCGTCTTTCGCACTGCCCCGGGCACAAAGCTGGA
This sequence comes from Acidimicrobiaceae bacterium, assembly GCA_041166685.1. Taxonomy (GTDB): domain Bacteria; phylum Actinomycetota; class Acidimicrobiia; order Acidimicrobiales; family JACDCH01; genus DASUCS01. The sequence goes on from JBEEGD010000340.1 coordinate 1,660, forward strand.
CGCGGGCCCACGCTCGCCGGCCTGTTTCGAGATCGACTCATTCGACCGCGTCGCCAAGACCGGTTGGAGCGTGATGGTGGCCGGTCGGCTCGAAGAGATTGGCGTGTACGACCTCGACGGCCGGGCCCAGTTGGACGTCCATCCGTGGGCAAGCGGTCAACGCGACCATTGGATGCGGTTGTGTCCGACGCGGATCACGGGATGCAGCGTGGGCGACCACAAGACGGAAGAGAAGGAGGTCAGGGATGCCAACCATCAGCGTTGACGAGCGAACCGCGATGGGTGCGCTCGACGTGGACGAATGTCTCGTACTGCTGCGCTGGGAAGTGGTCGGCCGCCTCGCCGTTGCCGCGCCCGGTGAATCCCCCATCGTCGTCCCGGTCAACTTCGTGGTCGAGAACGGAACCGTCGTGTTCCGCACCGGTCACGGAGAGAAGCTCAATCGGCTGAACGATCAGCCCATCAGCCTCCAGGTCGACCGCTTTGACTGGTTCCGACGCATCGGATGGAGCGTGCTGGTCCGAGGCGTTGCTCGTGAAATTCCCCTCGACGACATCGCCCACCTCGACCTCCAGCCCTGGGCGCCGGGCGAGATGCCCCACGCCATTCGCATCGAGCCGACCTCGATCACCGGGCGACGCCTCGAACTCAACCCCTCACCGCAAGACTCCCGCGGCTACCTGTGAGCAGGCGAGCAACCTTCGCGGCCTTCAACGCTCACGCGTAGGGTTTTCTGCATGTCCGAGGCCGACAATCTCGTCGCCAGTGGGTACGACGCGTTCTACGCGGCATGGGGCAGCAGTCCGACACTGCGGGAGATCTGGCGCGAACACGTCACCGGCCCTGACTATCCCGAAGAGTTCGCGCACATCAGCTTCCTGCCGTTGACACAACTGCAGGCGTTGACCGATGAGTTGCGCCTGAGCCCTGACGAGGTTCTCGTCGATCTGGCGTGCGGCGCGGGCGGCCCCGGCCTTTGGGCCGCGAGACAATGCAGCGCACGACTCGTCGGATGTGATCTGTCTCCCATCGCGATCGAACGTGCCTTCGAGCGAGTCGCCGAGCTCGGAATGGAGGGTCGAGCATCGTTTGCTCAGGGCAGCTTCGAGCACACCGGCCTTCCTCCTGAATCTGCCGACGCCGTCATGACCGTCGACGCCCTCCAGTACGCGCCGGACAAGCGCAAGGCGCTGGCCGAGATCGCCCGCATCCTCCGACCTGCCCGCCGCTTCGCCTTCGTTGCGTTCGAGTTGGACGCCGCGCGAATCTCCGGGCTGCCCGTCTGGGATGACCCCGTCTGCGACTACCGACCACTGCTCGAGGAGGCAGGCTTCGAGACGCTGAGCTACGACCAGATCCCGAGCTGGCGGCAGCAAGTGGCTGATGGGTTCGGCGCGATTCTTGAACAGAGAGAGGTCTTGGAAGCCGAACTCGGCCAGGCCGCCGCGGCGGCGATGGTCCTGGAGGCGTCGATCACGATCGAGCTTCAGCCCTACTGCGGACACGTTCTCGGCGTCGCAGCCTCGACGGGTTAGCAGCGTGAGTCAGCAGTAGGGGCGCGCGAGTGTCAGCATGAAATCGTCTCGGTCGTCGGTCCACGTTTCCTCCACGACAAAGCCCGCGGTCCACAGCTCCTGTCGAACCTGCTCAGGTGTGAACTTCGCCGAGATCTCCGTGCGCAACTCCTCGCCTTCCTCGAACTCCACCACCAAGTCGAGATCTCTGATCGTCACCGTTTGGGAGACAGTTGAACGCAACCGCATCTCGATCCAGCGCTCGTGCGCAATCCAGACGGCGACGTGGTCGAAAGCGTCGAGTTCGAAGTCGGCCGCGAGCTCCGCGTTCATCATCTGTAGCACGTTACGGTTGAAGGCCGCGGTCACTCCCGCGGCATCGTCATAGGCGGCGACGAGGCGAGCGCTGTCTTTTACGAGGTCGGTGCCGAGCAGAATCCGATCGCGGTAGTCGAGGCAAGTGTCGAGGTCGAACAAGAAGCGCCGTCGCTGTTCGGGAGTCAGGTTGCCGATCGTGCTCCCGAGAAAAGCGACCAGCCGTCGCCCTTCTCGCGGGATCTGATCGAGGTGGTGATGAAAGTCGCCGACCACGGCGCGAACGTCGATGCCATAGGCGGCCCGGATGTCGCGTGCCGCCTCGCGCAGCACGGTCTCGCTGACATCGAGGGGCACGAAACACCGAAGCATCCCCGAAGCGGCGAGTGCATCCAGGAGGATGCGGGTCTTCTCCGAGGTTCCCGAGCCGAGCTCGACCAGGACGTCGGCCGAGGTGAGGGCGGCTATCTCGTCGGCGTGGGCATCGAGGATCGCGCGCTCGGCCCGGGTCAGGTAGTACTCGGGAAGTCTCGTGATCTCGTCGAAGAGGCGGCTGCCCCGTTCGTCATAGAACCAGATCGGAGGGAGCGTCTTCGGTGTCGAAGTGAGTCCGGCTCGGACGTCGCGCTCGAGCGCGTTGCGACGAAATCCGGGCGCGAGATGAACGTCAACCGTAAGCAGGGCTGTCATTGAGACTCCTCAGCCGTCGCGGGCCAAGCGGGCGCCGGTGAACGGCCAGCGTGCGCTCGGGGGGAAAAAGTTCCGGTAGGTCGTGCGGGCGTGCCCGGCAGGAGTGGCGCAGCAGCCACCCCGTAGGACGTGCTGGTTCACCATGAACTTGCCGTTGTATTCACCGACCGCACCGGCAGCCGGTCGGAAGCCGGGATACGGGAGGTAGGCGGAGGCGGTCCACTCCCAGACTTCGCCGTACACCGAAGGCTGGGTGTGACGCGGATGCAATGCCGGCCGGTCGACGAACTGGTTCGCGACCTGCACACCGGCCCGACGCGCCCACGTCTCCCACTCCGCCTCCGTTGGGAGGCGCGCGTCGGCCCAGCGAGCGAACGCGTCAGCCTCGTAGTAACTGATGTGACAGACGGGCTCCGCGGGATCGATGGAGCGCCGACCCGCCAGCGTGAACGACGTCCAGTCACCATCAATGGAAGCCCAGTAGAGCGGCGCCTCCCACGCTTCGGTCTGTACGGCGGCCCAGCCATCGGAGAGCCACAGCTCGGCTCGCCGGTAACCGCCGTCGTCGATGAACGCGACCCAATCGCCCGCCGTGACCGGACGATCCGCGACTGCGAAGGGCTGCAGCGCGACACGGTGTCGGGGGGACTCGTTGTCGAACGCGAACCCCGTGCCGTCGTGACCGACCTCGGCGATCCCGCCCGGAAGGCTGATCCATTGCAGCGGAGGCGACGGCTGCGCGACGCGAACTGGCGCAGAGAGGTACGGGCTCTCGAGCGGGCTCTGCGCGAGGACATGCTTGATGTCCATCAGCAAGAGCTCCTGGTGTTGCTGCTCGTGGTTGAGTCCCAAGTCGATCAGCGCGACAGCGCGTCCGTCGAGATCTCGGTCAAGAGTGCTCGCCATGGCCTCGTCGACGTAGGTGCGGTACGCCGCGATTTCGCCCGCGCCTGGCCGGGACACGTGACCGCGGCGAGCCCTGGGAAAGCGAGCGCCCACTCCCTCGTAATACGAGTTGAACAAGAAGGCATAGTCGGGGTGGAACCGCTCGTAGTCCGCTTGGTGAGCGCCGAGCACGAAGGTCTCGAAGAACCAGGTCGTGTGGGCGCGATGCCATTTCGTCGGGCTCACATCAGGCATCGACTGCACCGTCTGGTCCTCCGGCGACAGAGGCGCGGCGAGCGCCTCCGTCGCGGCCCGTACAGAGAGATACCGCTCGCGGAGGGCGGCGTAAGTGGAGTCGGTCGCCGGAACCGCGGCAGTGTTCGGCATCAGCTAGGCGAGACCGAAGCGTGCCGCGATCCAATCAAGGTTGCGCGGCGGCGCAGCCCAAGCGTGGATGCTGCTGGCCCGGCGCGGCGTACGTCCGCTCGAGCCCGTGAACGAGGAAACTCTCATTGCCACCTCCGCTGTCGTGTCCCGCTTTGGGACAAGGTGACCGTAGACGGTTGTTCGGCCGATGACACCCTCGGGGTTGAAGTAGATCGCAGTTGGCATGAGCCCCTCGTTCGCACACTCAGTCGACTGAAGCCCCGCCGCGGTGAGGACCCAGCAGTCTCTGGATGACCGCTGCATCGCCGGGCCACGCGTCGAGGATGACCTCTCGGGGCACCCGGCGAGCGGCGTAGCGCAACGCGAGAGCGAACACAACGACGTCATCGAGCGGTCCGATGACCGGCAGGAACTCCGGGATCAGGTCGATCGGCGACAGGACCCACAATCCCGCGAAAGCGAGCGCGACCTTCGCGCGACGCGGGACCTCCGGATGCGTCCGCAGGCGCCGGATCATCGTCACACAGTTGGGCAAGAAGCCGGCCAGCTCCTTGAGCGCGCCCGGCGGCAGGCGACGAGCCAACAAGACGAGCAACGTCCACGACGACGCCAAGGCCGCCAGACCGACAATGAGCCAGCGAGTCCACTGCGGCACCGCACCCAACC
>JBEEGD010000341.1:0-9672 GCA_041166685.1 Acidimicrobiaceae bacterium
CGGGGCGAGCGGTTCTGGCTCCACGGGTGGTCGCCGCACGACACCGCCACTGATGTCGATTGGGCGATCGGCGCGGTCCATGTGCTTCGGGCCACCGCGGTCAATGGCGCGCAGGTGTACAACGAACGCTGGTTCATGTACGTCGAGGACCTCGATCTCTGTTGGCAGCTCGCGCGCGCGGGTTGGCGCCGCCGGTTCGAACCGGACATCACGGTCACCCACATCGGCAACGCGGCAGGGGCACAGGCGTGGGGCGCCTCGAGGCGGTCGCGATGGCAATGGGCCACCTACGACTGGTATGGCCTGCGGCATGGGCAAACGGCTCGGCGTGCGTATGCGGCGCTGAACGCGGTCGGTGTGCTTGTTCTCGTCGCGGGCAGGGTCGCGGCGCGTCTCTTGCGCCGGCCCGGACGACGGGGGGTGGCCGGCCGCATTTTGCTCCGATCGTTGCCCCTCCATGTCGAGGCGATCTTCATCGGCGACGTCGGCCCGCGAGCGCGGGGTGGTCCGCCTCGCTGAGGCGGATCGCGACGACCGGTACGATCGACGGCCGTGGGCGACGTCGACCAGCCGGCGATCGCCGTCGTCGTTCCGACATTCGGTAGAGCCGATCTGCTGCCGCAGCTCGTCGAGGCGCTGGCCGCACAGGAAGTGGCCGAGCGATTCGAGGTCGTCGTCGTCGATGACTGCTCGGTCGACGCCACACCAGCCGTGCTCGCGAAGCTCGCTGCCGCGAGCCCGTTGTCACTGCGGGTCTTGCGCACAGATCAGAATCGCGGCCCGGCTCACGCCCGAAACGTCGGATGGCGCGCGACGGCGGCTCCGGTGATCGCATTCACGGACGACGATTGCGTGCCAACAGTTCACTGGCTCTCAGAACTGCTCGCGGCAGCAGGCGATGCCGATGTCGTACAGGGCCGTACGCGGCCCGACCCCGCCAACGTGCGTCGCGTGGGTCCCTTCAGTCGCACCCTCGACATCCCGGTGATGTCTCCCTTCTTCGAGACCGCGAACATGTGCTACCGCCGGACGGTGCTCGAGAAGGTGAGCGGCTTCGACGAGACGTTTCGGCGCGGAGGCGAGGACACTGATCTCGCACGGCGCGCGATCGCCGCCGGCGCGACCGTCGCGTTCCGCCGAGACGCGTTGGTCCACCACGAGGTCCATCCGTCGAGCTTCCGGGACGTGCTGGTGAAAACGAGGACGTACGAGGGGCTCGTGCGGCTCACCTTGAGGTATCCCGACTTGCGACAGTTCTTCGATGGTCCGTCGGTGCTCTCGCGTCGCCACCGCTACGCCGCGCTGGCCATCGGTGGTCTGTTGGTCGGCGTGCCCTCCGGACGCCGCGCCGGCCGGCGCAGGCTGTTGGGGCTGCTCTCGTGCGCGCCGTACGCGAGGCATCGTGTGACGCGCGAGCCGCTCGGTCTGCGGCGACGAGAATGCGTCGTGCGGTTGCCTCAGATGCTGATGCTCGACGGCGCCGAGCTGGCCCACTCCGCTCTCGCGCGATGGCGCTACCGCAAGACGGGCGATGCCGCGTGAGGTTCGGCGCGCTCGAGTTCGCGCGAGACGTGGCCGAGAACTTCCCGATTGCCGAACCGCTTGTCGAGATCGGCGCTCGCGCAGCAGCAGGCCAAGAGGAGATCGCCGATCTGCGTCCCGTGTTTCGTGCGAGCGAGCACATCGGGTGCGACATCCAGGAAGGCCCCGGAGTCGATCGCGTCGAGGATGTCCATCACCTGTCGTTCGCCGACGAGAGCATCGGCACGGTCATCTGCCTCGAGACACTCGAGCACGTGGCCGACCCCTTGCGGGCCGTCCGAGAGATGCATCGAGTCCTGCGACCCGGCGGGATCCTCGCCGTCTCGTCCCTCATGTTCTTCCCGATTCACGAGCACCCGTGGGACTACTGGCGCTTCACCCCGGAGGGGTTCGGGCTCCTGCTCGCACCGTTCGAGTCCACGCTCGTCGAGTGGCATGGCTACGAACTGCTTCCCGAAGGGGTGTACGGCATCGGGGTGAAGGGCCCGGACCCCAACTTGGGACCGGACCGGTTTCCGCGTCTTGCCAACTTGAAGTCGACGTGGGCGGATTCGGCCGGGCCGGTCGACTTCGGGCCGATCAGGCTCACGACGCGTCAGTTGTGGAAGGAAACGCTCCACTACACGCGGTTGGCGTTCCAGAGGCGACTGTCAGGTCGTCGCAGGTAGATCGACCCAGGACGACGACGCGGCGTCCCATCTCCTGACCGCTCGCGCCGGGTTCCCGACGACCACCGTGCGAGCGGGCACGTCGTCGGTCACGACCGCCCCGGCGCCGACATAGGCATGCTCACCGATCGTGACGCCGAGCAGCACGATCGCGCCGACGCCGAGGAACGCCCCGTCTCCGATGTGCACCGGCTTCGCCGCCGCCATCGGCTGGTGCAGGATCGGTACGTCGGGTTGCTCGTAGCCGTGGTAGGTGTCGCCGACGAAGACTCGCTCCGACGTGAGCACGTTCGATCCGAACACGACCTCGCCGACGCACGCAATGTGTGCGTCCCGGCCGATCCGGGTCCCGCTGCCGATCACGAGACGGGCCGGCGTGGCGCGGACCGACACGACTGACAGCCATGAGCCTTCGTGCACGATCACGTCGTTGCCTATTTCGATGTGCTGCGGTTCACTCACCCGCGCCGGAGGCACGATCACCGAACCAACACCGAAGGACGCGAACGCCGACGGCGGAGGTGGTGTGAGGTCTCGGGCCGTCGCGCGCGCGACGTTGCGGAGGTGGCGACGGTCGGCTCGGTTCATGGCACTCGCGCGATCGCCAGGACCACCGTGCCGACCTTGGCCCGCTCGTAGGCCCACGCCGTCGCCCGCAGGACCGTCCATCCGAGACGGGTGGGAATTCTGCGGCTCGGATCGCCAGTGTCGGCGCGGCTGAGCGGACGGAATACCTTCTGCCAACCGATGCGTCCGAGGTCGGCCAGCGCCTCATCGAGGGACTGTTTGCTCCAGAGGAAGCAGGGAGTGGTGAAGTCGACGGGTTCGAGCCCCGCGCGCGACAGCGTGGCGTTCAGCGTCGACGGCGTGAAGTGCACGATGTGCTCGAGAGGTCGCAAGCCCGGCCACGCCCAGCCATGACGAAGGCGATGGAAGCTGCGCCAGTTGGGAACCTCGATCACGACACGGCCACCGGGACGCGCCCAGCGGGCAAGCATTCGCACGAAGCTGGTCGCGTCCGTCATGTGCTCGAGCACGTGGAACGCGCTCACGACGTCGAAGCTGCGCTCGGGCAGGCCTGAGTCCTCGAGTAGACAGCCCAGCACCGGTAGGCCGCGTGTCTCGCGTGCGTACCGGGCCGCGTCCTGGACCGGGTCGACTCCTTGCACGTCCCAGCCGGCGCCGCGTGCTGCCGCCAGCACGTCACCGGTGCCGCACCCGACGTCGAGCAGACGGCCACGCTCGGTGTGTTGCTCGAGGAACTTCAACCGGACCAGGGCGGCGTGTGCCAAGTACTGCTGGAAGTGCGGGTCGAGCAGGTCGAGCCCGAAGTCGGTCGCTCCGGACAGATACCCGTCGACGTAGATCTCTGCAGGGTCTGCGAACTCCGCCGCGTACACGAGGTCGCAGTCCGCGCAGCGCCGCAACCGACTCTCGCCTCCGAGCGAGAAGTCTTCGGCCACTGTCGCGCCACACGAGGGGCATGCGTTGACCGGGTAGGTGTTGATCGACTGCTTATCCACGATCGACTGCCTCGTGGAGCACCTCGACCCAACCATCCACCGCGCGCTGCCACGTGAACGTTCGGGCGCGCTCGAGTCCCGCGGTCGCCAGCGCCCGCCGCTTCGCGTCGTCTGACAGGAGGTTCGAGAGCGCCGACTCGATTGCGGCTGCCGTGGGTTCGACGATGACTCCGGCGCCAGCAACCAGTTCCGGCAGCGATCCCCGGTCGGCGACCACTACTGCCGTGCCGCAGGCCATTGCCTCCAGCGCCGTCAGACCGAACCCCTCCATGAGGCTCGGCAGACAGAAGACATCCGCGTCGGCCATGAGCGTCGCCAGCGAGCGGTCGTCGGGGTCGAGGACACGCACCACGCCATTTGTGCGACCGGGAAGCGGTGCCGTCAAGCTCGCTTCCAGAGCGGCCCCATCGCGCCGGTCGAGCGCGGGGCCGCCGACGATCATCAGCGCGTGCGACAGTCCGCGTTCGCCCATCGCAACCATCGCGTCGCGCAACGCCTGGAGGTTCTTCCGGGGATGCAGCTGCGAGACGAACAGTACGTAAGGCGGGCCGGAGCGGGTTGCGCTCTTTGCTTCCGGCCGGAACGTGTCGTGGTCCACGCCGTGGGGTACGACACGCACCCGTTCCCCGTCGATGCCGTAGCTCACCTCGAGTTGGTCGCGAGCCGCCGCCGACGGAGTGACGATGAGCGTGGCGTCGCGGCACGCGGCACCAGTGCAGGACTCGATGGTCTCGAGGAACTCTCGATCGAGGACGGCGCGCAGTTCCGGTGTGGTCCACCCCGCTTCGTGCACATGGACCACCCTTGGGCCATCGACGCCCAGCGGCCCTTGGTGCCCGTCGGACAGCCACACGTCGGTACGTGACGCTCGCTGACCAGGCGCGACGGGATCGACTCGAACATGGTCGGCGAGTCCCGTCAGGATCTCGCGCCACATCCTGCCGTGCCCGGTGCGGACAGGCAGGCGGATGAGATCGTCCGGCACGGAAATCCGCAGCCGCGATCTGGCGCGCAACCGCGGGCGCTTCACAACAGGTCGACGAACAGTCGATCGAATCGGCGTTGCAAGGAAACGCCGGCTGCCAGCAGCGCGATCGTGACGACCACTGCCACCGCGATCGCCCGACCCGTGCCCGTGACCGACCCCACCGCCGCGACTTGGAACAACGCCAGCACGCCGGTGGCCGGGTTGAAGTCGAGCCAGCGACCGCGTGCGCCGATCGCCTGGAGTGGGTAGATGATCGGTGTCGCGTAGAACCACATCAGCAAGGTCGCCGCGACGAGATGGCGTACGTCGCGGAAGTAGACGTTCAGCGCCGAGAGCACGAGCCCGAGGGCGGTGGTGAATGCCATGAGCAACAGCACGGCCGGAAAGAGCAGCAGCAATCGCGGCCGAAGCGGCTCGCCGAACAGCGGCAAGGCGACGATGAGCGCAACGACCGAGGCCACCAGCGCCACTGCGTTGGCTCCCGTCGGCACGATCGCAAGGATCGCCCGAGGGAACCACACCTTGTCGGTGAGGCCGGCGCCGTCGACGATGGACGTGCACGACGCGGTGATCGTTGTCGCCAAGTAGCTCCACGCGAGCACGCTGGCCAGTACGTAAGCGGGGTAGCTGAACGATTGGTGCGCGAACTGACCGATCCGCGAGAAGATCGTGGCGAGGACGCCGGCCTGCACCAAGGGCACGGCGACCGCCCACAGGAAGCCGAGGGTCGCTCGTTTGTATCGAACCTGGAAATCCTTGCGGGTGAGCGCAGCCAGGACCTCGCGGTGATCCCACATCTCCCGCGCCCACGTCGGCAGCGTCATCGGACGCGGCGAAATGATCGACACTCCGCTCTGTTCGTCGCGGTGCGTCGGGCCAGCAAGCTTCTCGGGGCTCTGCTCGGGACTCATGTAACCCGCGCGTACGGTAGCCGTGCCGCTTGTGCCCCGGACTCGGGGCGGCGAGGCGGGCTATAGCGTTCGTGAGTGCCCCGAGATCGGAAGGTGCGCCGCTGGCGTCGCGGTCTCGGCCAGCAGGAGCAGCCCGCCGCCCGCGCGGGCCAGCCGTTGGCTCGTGACCTCACGGCGACGTTCGAGGCAATGCGGGCCGTGGCTGATCGGTACGGCGAGACCCTCGCGGCCGTCTGCGACCTGACCCGGTTCGAGCGGCGTGTCCTGTCTCAGAACGGCGAGGACGGCGTGATCGCCGAACTGCTCTCCCGTGTCGGCACGTCGACGCGGTGGTTCGTCGAGTTCGGCATCGGTCCGGGCGTCGAAGGCAACTGCGTGTTGCTGGCCGACGTGTTCGGCTGGTCGGGGCTGTTCATCGAGAGCGATGTGGACGACTTTCGCTCCCTCGAGCAGAAGTACGCGACAAACGAGCGGGTGCGGACGGTTCGGGCGACAGTCACGCCGGACAATGTCGACGGCCTGTTGTCGTCGAACGGGGCACCGCGGGACATCGACATTCTGTCGATCGACATCGACGGTCACGACTACTGGGTATGGCGCGCGATTCGATCGTTCAAACCGCGCCTCGTTGTCATCGAGTACAACAGCTCGCTCGATCCCGATTCGCAGTTGGTGAAGCCGCTCGATGCAAGCGAGCCGTGGGACGGAACGACCTATTACGGAGCGTCGCTCGGCGCGTTGTGTGCTGTCGCCAAGGACCAGGGCTACACCTTCGTGCACACCGACCTCTGCGGTGTGAATGCGTTCTTCGTACGCGACGATCTCGTCGGTGCCGTGGGCGACATCGATCATCCGGTGCGGTCGCCAAACTTCGGCTTGGCCGGCATTCGAATTCCACCCGACCCTTCCGCCCGTCCCTGGATCGACCTCGACAGCCCCTAAGAGGGTGCTGAAATTCGACTCGTCGGTGCTCGCGATTTGTGGCGGGGCGAGGTAGACCGCGGGGATGCGTGGCACGCCTGATCCGCAGTTGTCGATGTTGACGTCGTTGTCGACCGAGGAGCTGATCCCGGCTGACCATCCGATCCGCCGGATCCGGGTCGTGGTCGACGCGGTGTTGGCCGAGCTCGATGATGTGTTCGATGGCATGTACGCCCCCGACGGTCGGGCCAGCGTGCCGCCGGAGACGTTGTTGAAGGCGACGGTGTTGATGGCGATGTACTCGATCCGGTCCGAGCGGGCGTTCTGCGAACGGCTCAACTACGACTTGTTGTTCAAGTGGTTCCTGGACCTGCGGATCGATCAGCCCGCGTTCGACGCGACCACCTTCACCAAGAACCGGGCCCGTCTGCTGGATCACGCGGTCGCCGACGAGTTCTTCGCGGCTGTCGTGCGGCAAGCGAAGCTGCGCCGCTACATCTCCAGCGACCACTTCTCGGTCGATGGGACGCTGTTGCAGGCGTGGGCGTCGCACAAGAGCTTCAGACCTAAAGACGGCCCGCCGCCATCGGACCCGCCCGCAGCTGGGCGGAACGCCGAGGTGCAGTGGCACGGCCAGAAACGCTTGAACGACACGCACGCGTCGACGACTCATCCTGAAGCGCGGTTGTATCGCAAGAGCAACAACACCGCGGCGACGCTCTGCTACTCGGGGCACCTGTTGATGGAGAACCGCCACGCGCTGATCGTTGACGCCGAGCTGACTACTGCCGATGGCTACGCGGAGCGGGCCACCGCACTCGAGATGCTGGCTCGGCTGCCCGCCCGCGCCCGGCGGCGCACGGTCGCCGGCGACAAGGGCTACGACACCAAGGGCTTCATCGCCGAGGCCCGCGAGCTGGGCTTCACCCCCCACGTCGCGCAGAACATCAGCGGTCATCGACGATCCGCGATCGACGGTCGCACCATCCGCCACCCCGGCCACGAGGTGAGCATGCGGATCCGCAAACGGATCGAAGAACCCTTCGGGTGGATCAAGACCATCGGCGGTGGCCGCAAGCTCCGCTACAACGGCCGAGACTGCAACCGGGCCTGGTTCAAGATCACCGCCGCGGTCTACAACCTGATCCACATCACCGCACTCGACGCCCAACCAGCCTGACCGGCAGCGAAATTGCGTTGGTTGACCACCGATGCGGTGGTTGAGCGACGCCGGAACGAGACTCGACAACCTCGGGCCCGCAGCCCGAACCCACACGACCTCGACAGCCCCTAACGGCTTTCGAAACGTCAGGGGACGGCGCGGGTGCCGCGGCGGTCAGTGCCGTCCAGCAGAAGTGGCGCGTGGTCGGAGAGAACCTCGCCGGCGATCGCGATGCTCGCGTTCAGGTCGGCGACTCCGACCACGCCGAGCCTCGGAGGCACGTAGAAGACCAACCCCTCGAGATCGGTGCCGAGGACGTTGGTGCCGCCCCAGTCCGTGATCATCGTGAGGATTCGGAAGGTGCCGCCTCCGCCGAGTCGAGGTTGGAAGCGGACCTCGACGGACGCTGTCTCGCCCGCCTCGAACCGTCGCCAGCGCTCGCCGAGCGCGGTCTGCATCCCGTAGGCGACGGTGCCGTCCTCGGCCATCACGCGAAACAGCACTTGGGGGCTCTCGACGTCACGATCGAAGCGGACCGAGCAGCGGGCCACGAGGTCCATGTCGTGCTGAATCACGGTCGCGGGCACACCACCGGCTTCGAGTGCGCGCTCGAGGAACGTGACCCCGCCGGTCTCGCCCGTCGTGCCTTCGGCTGTCGCAAGAATCTGGTGATAGCGAGCGATCGCTTCTTCCGCGGTCCCATCGAATACAACGTCACCGTTGTCGACCAAGATCGCTCGTGGACACAGCAGCTGAACCGCGTGCATCGAGTGGCTGACGAGGAGGATCGTCGTGCCTCGGCTCTGCAGGGCTCGCATGCGCTCGTAGCACTTGAGCTGGAACGCGATGTCACCGACGGCCAGCACCTCGTCGACCAGCAGAACCTGCGGCTCCACGTGAATGGCAACCGCGAAGCCCAGCCGCATGAACATGCCGGTCGAATAGAACTTCACCGGTGTGTCGATGAACTCGTCGAGCTCGGCGAACTCCACGATGCTGTCGAAACGGTCCTCGATCTCTTCGCTCGTCAACCCCAACAAGAGACCATTCACGAACACGTTCTCGCGTCCGCTCATCTCCTGGTGGAAGCCGACGCCGACGCTGATGAGCGGAGCCACTCGCCCTCGAATCCTCACCACGCCCTCGGTTGGCTGGGTCACGCTGGCCATGAGCCGAAGCAAGGTGGTCTTGCCCGCGCCGTTGCGGCCGATGACCCCCACGGTCTCGCCCGGCTCGATCGTGAGGTCGACATTGCGCAGCGCCCACCGCTCGGTGCGCTCTGGACGGCTGAAGGGCAGAATCGATCGAAGGAGCATCGCTCGTTCCTTCAACTGCCAGTAACGCTTGCCGACCCCCTCGAGTTCGATGGTGGGCCCATCAGCCATCGCGGAGTGACCAGTCGTACGGGATGGTTGTGGACCGCGGATCGAGGCGCTCGATCTCCGTCGGATCGTGAGGGATCGAAGCGCAGTTCGCGACGAGCGCCGCCGTGATGCCCACACCTTTGAAACCGTTCCACACGCCGGGTGGCACCGTCGTGAGGCAGTAGTTCAGCTCGCCCGAGTGGATCTCTTGCACGTTGCCGCGGGTCGGTGACCCTTCGCGATCGTCGTAGCAGACGAGCTTGATCATTCCGACCGGGACGGCGTAGTTGAGCGTCATCCGCTGGTGCAGATGCCAACCCTTGATCACACCCGGGTACACGAGCGAGAAGTAGATCTCGCCGAAGCCGGCGAACTCGTCGCTGTCCGACCGGAGCATGTGGAACACGGCCCCTCGCTCGTCGGGGATGCGGCGCAGCGGCGTGACTCGCACCCCGTCGATGTTGGTCATCGCAGGTTCATCGCTCCTCGGGTCGGCGACCCGAGAGAAAACGGTAATGCGTGCGGCAGAACTCGACGATCCTCCGCACCGACTCCTCGATCGGAGTCGTCGGCGCAAGCCCGAGCGCGCGGAT
>JBEEGD010000342.1:0-4657 GCA_041166685.1 Acidimicrobiaceae bacterium
CGCGGTGAGGGGCCCGTCGGACAGCGACGACGTCAGCCGGCGGCTCGACCAGCTCGCGGTCCGGGTCTCGGCGCTGGTCGGCCTGGTGGAGAGCGTGTTCGATCGGCTCGACCGCTCGGCTCCTGCGTCCTCCGCTCCGTTGACCTCGGAGGAGCTCGCGGACGTCGCGGCCCGGATGGTGCGGCTCATCGAGACGCGGCTCGAGACGCACAGCGAACGGCTGGAGCAAGTCATCGCCGAGCTGTCGACCCGCGGGGCGGCGCTGGCGGCGGCGGAGGGCGGTGCGAACTTGGCGCTGCTCGACGATCACCTCAGCGCGATCGGGCGAGCGGTGCTCGACGTGCAGAAGACAATGGCTCACCTCCACCAGTCGCCGTCCGAGGTGCAAGAGCTGGCGATCATGGCGCACGTCGATCGGTGGTTCGAGGAGACCAACTCTCGTATGGCCACCGACGTCGAACACGTGCGGCGCGACCTGCACCGGTTCGATGAGGCGCTCGCGAGCGTGCAGGCGACGATCGCGTCGTCACCGGCGTCGCCGGCGGACAACGAGGATCTCGTCGCGCTACGACGTGCGGTTGCCGAGTTGCCGGCGCGGGTTGCGCAGCTGTTGGCCGAGACCGAGGCTCGACGCCCGCCGGTCGTCATCGAGGCGCCGGAGACCGAAGGCCTGTCCGATCTGCAACGCACGATCGCCGAGCTTCCTGAGCGGGTGGCGTTGCAGCAACCGGTGGCCCGCCTCGACGCCGCGATCCTGCAACAGCTCGACGCGCGGCTGGAGGAGATGACCACGCAGCTCATGCAGAAGACCGAAGATCTTCTGGCGTCACGCGTGCAGCGGTTCGAAGCGTTGAGCCAGGCGATGATGACGTTGGTGGGCGAGCCCATCGACTCGCTCACCGACAAGCTCAACGAGTTGGCCAAGGAGCGCGAGGTGTCGCGCAACACCGACAAGCGCATCCGCTCGGTCGAAGAGAAGCTCGACAAGCTGAGCCAAGGCCAGGGCTCGATCTTCTAACTGCGATGGCGCGGTCGTCGTCGGGTCAGCCCGGCGTGGCCTGCCACGTGGGACGGAGCTTGTCGGCCAGTCGCCGGGTCTCGGCGTGCGCGTCCAACGCCGCGAGCACGCCGGTGGTGAGCGCACGGAAGAACGGCTCGCCTTCCGGCGGCGACCAGTCGCAACCGAGCGAGTGCAATCCCTCGTCGGAGAGACGATCGATCACGGCCCACGACTCGACGAGGTGGTTGACCTCCGCCGGATCTGACCGGGCGACCCAGATGAAGGTGGGGTTGGTGTCGGCGACCGCGCGCCACGTGCCGAGGAAGCGATCGAACGCCTCGAACACGTCGTCGGGCACGGATTCATCCAACACTTCGGGGTGACCTCGAACCGCCCGCAGGATGCGCTGGGTGTTGTCGATCCACACCAGCGCCGCGCTGGAGTCGACGGGGCCGACGCGCACCTCGACCTGCGCGTCCGACGCGTCCCAATGGCTGAGCAACACGTTGGCCAACTGACCGATCAGCGGGTCGCCCACGAGGCTCTTCTCGAACACGCCGAGCGCACCCGCGGCGATGGCCGCGTGGTGGGTGCCGGAATCGGGTTGGGCGGTGTACAGCACCACGGCGGCGTTCGGCGCGCGCTCGCGGATCAGGGGCAGCGCTTCGATGCCGCCCATGCGGGGCATCTGGCGGTCGAGCACCACGAGATCGGGTTGGCTCTCGGCAATGCGCTCGATGGCCTCGATGCCGTCGGCGGCCTCGGTCACGACTTCGAAGCGGCCGTCGCGTTGCAACATCACCCGTAAGAGAAGGCGGACGTCGTCGCTGTCGTCGACCACCGCAACGCGGACGCGCCGAACGCGAACGTCCTCCGCCCGAGAGGTTTTGCTGGCGCCGACCACTGATTCCTCTATCTATGGCATGCCCGACCGATATGTCATCGGTACGGTTGGGTGTGATTCAAGGGCGGACAGTGACGGACGACCACCAACTCAACGCGGTGCTGGCGCATTCCCTCCTGGGAACAGTGGCCGCTATCAAAGGCGCCATCGACACAGTGATGGCGCACGACCTCGACGGCTCGACCCGCGACAGCCTGCTCATGATGGCGCAGCGGCGCCTCGATTTCCTGTCGGAACAGTTGCGCGACCTCGCGCTCGGGCTGCCCGACGAGATCGTGGGCTTCCTCGAAGAATTGCGTCAGTTCGAGCAGGCCGACGATGCCACGACGTCACCTGGGTGAATTGGGTAGCTCGCGAAGTTCGCGCGCGCGGAGATTCCAAGATTTTTCCCGTAGTTGGTAAAACCGGGCATAGTGGAAGTCTTGGACAAGCTGATCGACGACACCGGCGGCGCTCCACACGACTACGACGTTGCCGAGGCGATGGCCGAGGAGCTCGGTCGAGCACTCGGCATCGTCGCCGAACGGTTGTCCGTGCTCGAAACCCGCGACAACGGGCCCGCGCCCATCCTCGACGAGATCGACCGCAAACTCGACACGCTGATCGACAGCGGCCACGCCACCGACGGAACGAATCACTCGCTCTCCCAGGTCCAGCTCGAGCTCAGCGAGATGCGCCTCCAGATGCAACAGATGCGTGTCCGCCTCGACCGGCTGTCCAAGCAACTCTTGGGCTGACGCCGTTTCCCACCGCCAAATCGTTTGGGTGCCAGCCCGCGATTGTTCGGTAGCCTAATGATGTGGGATCTGAACTGACGTCGGCAGTGCGCGCGCTGGCCGTTGGGGCGCGCGTGCTGGAACGGTCGCTGGACGACATGACGTTGCCGCAATTCCGGGTGCTGGCCCTGATCGCGTTCTCGCCGGAGCGGGCCAACCGGCTGGCGGAGAAGGCGGCGGTGTCGCGTCCGTCGCTCACCGGTCTGCTCGACGGGCTCGAGGCCCGCGGCTGGGTGCAGCGGGTGGAGGTGGAAGGCGACCGCCGGGGCGTGAACCTCGAGGTCACCAAAGCCGGGGCGGCCGCGCTGAAGAAGGCGGAGCGGGCGATGACCGCCGAGCTCGACGCGGTGCTGCGCGAGGCGGGCGACGACCGCGCGTCAGTGATCGACGGCTTGAACGCGCTGGGCCGCGCGATCACGGAACTGCGGCATGCGCGCCAGTAGTCAGCGCGCCGCGGATCGACCCACGCCCGAGCCGGCGCCGCCGGAAGCGGGCGGCTGGCTGCGGCGCTTGTGGCCGTACCTCATGGCGCACAAGCGCAATGTGTTCATCGCGTTCGGCGTCTCGATCGCCGGTCAGGCGGTGGTGGCCCTCACCCCGCTCGTCGAAAAAACGATCGTCGACGACGTCATCGTCGGCCACCGTCAGCCGCTGGCCCCGTGGTTGATCGTGCTCATGGCCGCCGGCGTGTTCGGGTTCGGTGCCGCGTTCGTGCGCCGCTACACCGGTGGGCGCGTCAGCCTCGATGTGCAGTTCGATTTGCGCAACGCGGTGTACGAGCGGCTGCAACGTCTCGACTTCGCGTCGCACGACCAGATGCAGACCGGCCAGCTGGTGTCGCGGGCAAACAGCGACGTCGGGTTGTTGCAGGGACTCTTGATGTTCCTGCCGATCATGCTCGGCAACCTCGTGATGCTGCTCATGTCGCTGGGCGTGATGCTGTACCTATCGCCGCAACTAACGCTCGTGGCGCTGTTGATGCTGCCCGCGTTGCTCTATGTCACGCTGAAGCTGCGCACCACGATCTTCCCGGCGAGCTGGGACGCGCAGCAGCGCGCCGGCGAAGTCGCAGGCGTCGTCGACGAGGCCGTCACCGGCGTACGGGTGGTGAAGGGCTTCGGGCAGGAGGACCGTGAGCTCTCGCATCTCGCCGATGCCGGCCAGGACCTGTTCCAGTCCCGCCTCCGTCTCATCAAGCTGCAAGCGCGCTACACGCCGTTGCTGCAGAGCATTCCGGTGGTCGGCCAAGTGGGCGTGCTCGCCTTCGGCGGTTGGCTGGCGCTGAACGGGCAGGTCTCGCTGGGCACGTTCCTCGCCTTCTCGTCGTACATGGTGCAGCTCGTCGCCCCCGTGCGAATGTTCGCGGTGTTGATCGCCGTGGGTCAGCAGGCCCGGGCGGGCGCGGAGCGCATCCTCGACCTGCTCGACGCGAACTCCAAGATCGTGGAGCGCCCCGATGCGGTCGCAATGCCCGCGGTGGTCGGCGAGGTGCGCTTCGACGACGTGCGCTTCGGCTACACGAAGAGCGATCCGGTGCTCGACGGGTTCTCGTTGACCGTCGCGGCGGGCGAGACGGTGGCGTTGGTGGGGGCGAGCGGCTCGGGGAAGTCGACGGTCGCGCTGCTGCTCCCGCGGTTCTACGACGCGTCACAGGGCGCGGTCACGATCGACGGCATCGACGTGCGCGACGTGACGTTCGAGTCGCTGCGCCGCCAGGTGGGGGTGGTGTTCGAGGAGAGCTTCCTGTTCTCCGACAGCGTGCGGTCGAACATCGCCTACGGCCGCCTGGGTTCCTCGGACGGCGTGGTGTCGGATGCCGAGGTGGAAGCGGCGGCGCGGGCCGCCGAAGCCCACGAGTTCATCATGGCGTTGCCCGAGGGCTACGACACCGTCGTCGGCGAGCGCGGTTTGACCTTGTCGGGCGGACAGCGCCAGCGCGTTGCGTTGGCGCGGGCGATCATCACCGACCCGCGCGTG
>JBEEGD010000343.1:0-15254 GCA_041166685.1 Acidimicrobiaceae bacterium
GACAGTTCTCGTACGCCGTGGCACGCATGATGGCCAAGGGCGAGGGCACGCTCGAGGCCGCCATGGTCAAGGCGTACGTGTGCAAGGCGGCGGAGTGGGTCACGCGTGAGGCGATGCAGATCCACGGCGGCTACGGCTACGCCGAGGAGTACGCGGTGAGCCGTTACTTCGTCGACGCGCGGGTGCTGTCGATCTTCGAGGGCGCCGACGAAACCCTCTGCCTCAAGGTCATCGCCCGCCGACTGATCGAGCAGGCATAGCCAGGTCCGCCAAGCGGCGGCCGATGAAGGGTGTGAACTTGAAGCCGTGGCCGCTGCACGGCGACCCGATGACGATCGGTCCAACCCGTTCCAACACGAAGGACTCGTCAGGTGTCGTCGTGTACAAGCACTCGGTCGTGTGGAGCGGGGTCGGATCGAGGCCGGGCATCCACTCTTCGACGTAGCGCACCATGACGGACTCGGCTCCGAGATCACGGGGCCTCCGGTGGTCCGGGTCGATGACCGGGCCAACGTGATGCTCGTCGACCTTGATGCCTTCTCCGGGTGTGAGCAGTCCGTAGATCCACGGTTGGCGATGGTGAATGAAGCTCGGCCACTCCTGTTCGACGACCGGTGCGAAGTGCTGAACTTGTTCCTGGGTGACGCTCACGTTCGGCGCTTGACGGCCGAGCACCGCACTCACCCACGCACCGGCGGTCACGACGGCGACGGGTGCGGACCAGGTCTGACCCGCGGCCTCGACTTCCACGCCGTCGTCGACGATCCGGAGGTTCACCTTGGCGTCGAACCGCACGTCCGCGCCGTGCGCGGCGGCGCGGCGCTGCAGCGCGGCGACGGTGGCATCGGCTCGGCACCGTCCGCCTTCAGAGTGAAACAGCACGTCGCCGTCGAACTGCATCGCCGGCCAGCGCTCCCGCGCCGATTCCCTCGACAGTCGGTCGAATCGGACACCACAGGACTGCATCGCGTCGGCGACCGCGTCGACCGATGCACCATCGCCATGGTCGATCGCTCCCGTTGTGTCCAGCAGCGGCTCACCGGCGTCCTCTTCGAGCTCACGCCACAACGGCAGCGCCGCCTGAGCCATGCGGACATACGACGGTTCGTCGTACGCCAGACGAAAGATGCGAGCGCCACCGTGGCTCGATCCGCGCGTGTGTCCTTGCTCGAATTGCTCGAGCAGGACCACGTCGATCCCGCGACGCGCGAGCCACCACGCCGTCGCCGATCCCATGGCGCCCGCCCCGATCACCACGACGTCAGCGTTCGACGGTCAACCCCCGCAAATAGAACCAGTAGGTCCGTAGCCGAACGTCGCCGAGCGGCCAGACCATCGCGATCAACTCTCGGTACATGTCCCACGTGCGCAGCACGCCGGCCCAGCGACCGAGCTTGACGCGCTTCGTTCGGTGGAAGACGCCGCGCATCGTCCGGGCGACCGTGGGCAGCCGCCGTTCTGCGACCACTTCGTTGATTCGCACCTCGATGGTGTAGCCGTCGAGCTTGTGAGGCGGGATCGCGTCCCACACCCATCGAGGGATGATGCGCTCGCCGGTGAGTGGCGGCCATCGCTGCACCAACGGATTCCAAATCGGGCCGTAGTCGAAGGTCCCGAGCGACATCACCGCGCGCCTCGCGAGAAACGGCTCGCAGATCGCATCGAGGTGCCGGCCGGTCAATCCGGTGCAGTCGGCATCGACGAACAGAAACGCGTGGGCATCGGATGCCGCGACTCCCGCGGCCATCGCGTGCGCCTTCGACCCTTCGGATCCTTCACGCGTGATCACCTTGGCGCCGGCCTCTCGAGCGGCGTCGCTCGTGCCGTCGGTCGAACCGTCATCGACGACGATGACCTCGCGAACGTATTGGCACTCGAGCGCCGCGACTATGTTCGCCGCGACCGTGGGCTCTTCGTTCCGCGCCGGCATGATCACGTCGATCGTGGTCATAGGCGGCTCGTGGCTATCCCTTCGAGCGGGTCATTCTGTTGCGCTCGCCCTTTTTCACGAGCTTGATCGCGACCTTGCGCGATGCCTCGTCGATCATCTCGTCGCCGAACATGACCGCACCCTTGCGGTCGCCCTCGGTCGTCGCCTTCTCGTACGCGTCCAAGACGTCCCATGCTTTGTCGAACTGCTCCTGACTCGGCGAGAACACCTCGTTGAGGATCGTCACTTGATCGGGGTGCAACGCCCACTTGCCGTCATACCCCAGGATCTGCGTGCGTACGCAAAAATCGCGGAAGCCCTCCGGATCGCGGACCTTCACGTACGGACCATCGATGACCTGGAGGCCGTTGGCCCGACCGGCCATGAGGATCTTGACGAAGACGTAGTGGAAGTAGTCGCCGGGGTACTCGGGGATCTGCAGGCCACCGGCCAGCGACGGCATCTCCATCGAGGCCGACATGTCGACCGGGCCGAGGATCACCGTCTCGAGGCGAGACGACGCGGCGCAGATCTCTTCGACGTTGATGAGGCCTCTGGCCGTTTCGATCTGGGCCTCGATGCCGATGTGGCCGACGGGAAGACCCGCCTTTTGCTCGACCTGCGTCAACAGCAGATCGAGGGCCACGACCTCGGCAGCCGACTGCACCTTCGGCAACATGATCTCGTCGAGGCGCTCACCGGCGTTGCCGACCACCTCGATGACATCGAATGCCGTCCACTCGGTGTCCCACGCGTTCACCCGCACGCAGATCACGCGATCGCCCCAGTCCTGATTGCGGATGGCCTCGACGACTTTGGGTCGGGCGGCCTCCTTCTCGAGCGGCGAGACCGCGTCCTCGAGATCGAGGAACGTCATGTCCGCGGGGATCGTCGGGCCCTTCGCGAGCATCTTCTCGCTCGAACCAGGAACGGACAGGCACGAGCGGCGGGGCAGGTCACGAGAGCGTGCGGACATGGCCCGATGCTACGGGCGACGTCCGAGGAGACGCCAAGCGCATCCCGCGAATCCCAGCAACCCGAACATCGACCAGGGCGACCACCGCTGCCCACCAGACGCGGCCAACACTGTCGTCGGCGCCGAGCCGGACGGCGACGTGGAACCGCCCGTTGGGGCCTGGACGGCACCCGCGTCCGTCAGGTCGTAGTGGCCGAAAAACGACAGGGCTCCGACAGGGTTGTTCACCAACGCGTGGAACGCGCCGGAGGGCAGCGCGGTCGCGTCGATGCCCTCGCCTTCGAGACCCAGATGGCCCAGCGTTCCCACGCTCGTCGTCTCGCCTGTCGCGAGGTCGACGCGGTACACGCCATTGTGGTCGTCGGACGTCGCGATCCAGACCGCACCATCGGCGACGTCAGCCCCCTGGGTGTGCACCAGGTTCATGGTGAGCTGCAGTTGCGGCAGCGGCTTCCAGCCGGCCTGCACGTCGTAGCGCAGCAGCGTGTCACCGTCGAACCGATCCATGGAGTACGCCGTCATCGTCGAGGGGTCGACCGTGACGAAGGAGTTCTCGTGCTGCGGCAACTCGACGGCGTCGATGAACGTGAGGGTCGTCGGGTCGTAGCGAGCGGTGACCTGATGCCCGAGCTCGTAGCTGGGTTGCTCGAACGGGACGTAGAGCACGCCACCTTCGATGTCGATGTCACCGACGTGGTCGTAGCCCTGGCTGCGGTACATCGCCGGGATCGGCAGCGGCTGCGTCGTGATGACGTTGAGGTCGTCGTCGGTGCGCTCGAGGACATCGGTCCCGGGGAAGGGTGAGTTGGTGCCGGAGAAGACCCAGCCGCCTTCGACGCGAGCGACGCCCTGGTTGAACGCAAACGGCAGCGTCTGTTCGGACCGTTGCGTGAACGTCGGCGAAGAGGCCACCACCACGACCATGACCGCGACGATCCCCCGCACCGGACCAGCATCGCCGATTTCCTTCGAACTCGACGAAATGGGCATCGGTTTCCGATGCCCATTTCGTCGAGAATCAGGCCGCGAGATCCTCCGGCAGGAGCGCGTCGGTGATGAGGCGTTCGAATCGCGCCGTATCGCCGTCCACATAGCGGCGGCACAGGCGGAGGCCGTCGATGTAGCAAAAGATGTACGCCCGCCACGTCGGGTCGGTCTGGAACTGCACGACTTTCTCCGCGCGGTTGCGGGGCAGCAGGCCCCAACGTTCCGCATACGCGATCGCGTCGTCGGCGCCGGCGTCATCGAGATGCAACAAGAGTGCGACATTGCCGCGAACGGCATTGCCCAACAACTCCCCCGCCTCGGCGACGGCGGTCGCGATCTCTGCGTCGTATCGGATGCCGAGGGGGCGCAGGTGTTCGGCCACCGTCTCGTGGCGATGCGCGGGCACGATCACCTCGAGCCCGAGATCGGCGAGCCCCTCAGCGAGAAGACACTGCGGCGTCCCGACGAGGAAGATCGTCTCCTCGAGGTGACCGCGACGGCGTACGAGGCCGACCTCCTTGCGGCTGTGTTCGGTGTGATGACCCGGGTAGGCCTCGTGAGCCACGAGGTGGCCGAGTGCCGTCGAGAGCACGGGGAGATCGGTGTTGATCACCACGCGGCTGTGCAGATCACCGAGGTAGTAGTTGAAGCCCGACCACGGCTCGTTGCTCACCAGATCGAAGTCGATGCGTTCGCCGTCGGGTAGGCCGAAGAGGCGACCGGTCCGCTCGCGGAAGTCGTCGGCCAACGAGAGGATCGCCGGTTGCAACTTGTCGGGTGGAACGGCCTGCGCCTCGCGCCACGCGACGAGACGTTCGGCGAGCGGTCCGCTTCCAGGCAACACGGCGTCGATGCGGCGGTGAGCCGCGGCGATCTCGTCCTCCGGAACGCGTGTCGGCCGCACGCCGTAACACTCCTCGACCTCGTCGAGAAAGCCGATGGTCTCGCCGGCGAACCGGCGCGCAGTCACGAGTAGACCGCGCGCTTGCCCGCGGATCCAACGGCGACGATGTGCATCGAGATCGCCCTCGCCGGCATCCAGGTCGGCGATGAGCTGTCGAGCGTGTTGGGCAAGCTTGGCCGGCTCAGCTGCCGGCTCGTTGTCGACCCGCTGCTTCAACTCTGCGGGGCCGTAGTAGGCGTCGACAAGACCGTCGAGCAACCGCCCGAGCCGGAGCCCGAGCTCGAGGTACCGAATTACGAGGTCGTCAGCCAAGCTGCGCGTGCAGGAAGCTGAGCGCTCGGTCGAATGCCTCGCGAGCGGACTTCTCGTCGTACGTGCCGAGGGCGTTGCTCTCGTTGGCGAAGGCGTGTCCGGTTCCCGGGTACACGTGCACGCGCGCATCCTTGCCGAGCCCCTTCAACCCCGCTTCGAGCGCTTCGGCCTTCGCCACCGGGAAGAAATCATCCTTCTCGGCGTAGTGACCCTGCACCGATGCTTCCAGCTTCGACCAGTCGGGCGCGTTGTCGTCGTCGAAGCCGACCACGCCGTAGAAAGGCACGACGGCCTTGACCTTGTCGGGCCGCAGCGTGGCCATGACGAGGACGAGCCCACCGCCCATGCAGAACCCGATGGCACCGATGCCGTCGCCCGTCACCGCTTTGTGGCCCGCAAGGAAGTCGACCGCACCGCTCATGTCGCGTGCGGCGCGGTCCATCGGCAGGCTCGTCATGAGGTGGCCGGCTTTGTCCATCTCGTCGTGCTCCGCGAGCTCGCCGCGGTACAAATCAGGGGCGAGCGCGACGAAGCCCTCCTTCGCGAGGCGGTCGGCCACGCCTTTGATCTGCGGATTGAGTCCCCACCACTCCTGCACGACGATCACACCGGGACCGGAGCCGCTGTCGGGAACCGCCAGATACCCGCGTGCCGTGTCTCCGTTGCTCTTGAACTCGACCATGTCTCCCATGGACGAGGAAGCTAGTTCTAGTAAGTGCCGCCGAGCTTGTTGTGGTCCCAGCTCACGATGCGCTCGGGGTGAATCACCACCGCGGAGCGCTTGTTCATCAGGACCTCGGCCGCGGCGTCGGCGTCTGCCTCGGACACGCCCATGTAGCGCTGCACGACGCTGCCGGCGATCACTCGAAGGACGCCTTTGTCGTCGATGACCTCGCCGCGGCCGACGATCTCGACGCCGCGCAGCTTGGCGTAGTCGTCGCCGTGCTCGACCATGACGGAGATGCGGTCGTCGCGGCGCAGGTTCAACACCTTCTGCGACTTCGTGAAGGTCTCGAACGCCGGCTGACCCTTGTAGAACCCGTACCACATGGCCACGAGATGAATGGTCTGATCGTGGTTGAACGTGGCGACGCTCATCGTGTGGCGCTCGTGCAGGAACGCATCGATCTCTTCGTCGGACATGCGGACGAGTTCGCGGCGGCTCGGCATGGCCGCAGAACCTAGCGACTAGAGGGGGTCGACCGACTTGAACAGCTCGGGAGCGATCGGGCAGTCGATCCGCATGAGGGCGTCCGCGACCTCGAGCACGCCAGCCGACATCACGATGCGATCGATGAGATCCATGGGGACCAGCTCATCGTCGAGCTCCCACGGCTCGCCCATGGTGTCGAGCCGCCCGGCCAACGCGTCCCACATGCGCTTCGGCATCAGCCGGCCAACACCACCGACGAGCCATACCGGGATTCCCGCGTGCTTCGCGGTGGCCGCCGCGGCGCGCGATCCGGCTACGCCGATGAAACCGGTCGGCCCGATGGCGGTCGCCTCGAGCAGGACGAGATCGGAATCGGCCACGGCGGCGCCGAGCCCGGCCATCGGGACGTCGTCGGCCTCGACGTCGGCGTGCAGCAAACGGCGCACGAGCCCGGAGCCCTCGCCCAGAGTGTCGACAACGAGGACCTGCACGTCGCCTCGTCGAGGAAGCGCATCGCCGATGACGTCAGGCCAGCCGAGCACGCACACCACCGCGTCGTCGGGGATGCCGTAACCCAGCACGTCGGCCGTGTCGTCGGCCGTGATCTCGTCGGCCGCGTTCCACGCCTCCGCCGTGGGATCGTTTCCGGTCAGCACGCGCGCGGCAAGCCACCACATCGGCCCTGATAGAGGATGGCGATCGAGGATCCGCCGGCACGCCGTGACCAGTCCCGGCGGATCGAAGCCGAGCGCCGCAAGCGCGCCGGCCGTCTCGCGCACCAGCACTTCTTGAGGCGCCCCCGATGACCGGGCGACGTAACGAAGGCGCTCGATCGGATGCACGACCACCGACGCTACTGCGGTAACTTGCTCCGCCGACATGGCTACCGATCCCTCGCCGGACCTGGTGCTGACACCGCTCAATGGCGAGCCTCGCGGAGTCGACGACTGGGTCACGCTCTTTCCGCTGGCCTTGGTCGTGCTCGATCCGTTCACGTACGAGAGTGCATGGCTGCTCAAAGAGGCCGGCCGGATCCTCACGTCGTTCAGCGCCGCGGACGTGCGCGTTGGCTGGCTGGTGACCGCGAGTGCTGACGAGGCCCGCGAGTTCCTCGGCCCCTGGGCCGAAGAGTTGCTCACGTTCGTCGATCCCGACCGCGATGCCGTGAAGGCCCTCGGTCTCGGCACGCTGCCGGCGTTCGTCGTCATCGACATGGCGAGCAAGGTCGAGGCGGCGGCCGAGGGATGGGACCCGGTCGCGTGGCGAGCCGCGGTCGGCCAGTTGGCCACGATCCTCGATTGGTCTCGTCCCGCGATCCCCGGCCCAGGCGCGCCAGGCCCCTACCCCGGCTCCCCCGCCGTCGCCTAGCCTCGGCTCAGGGCGCGGCCTTGAGCGCGAGGTCGATGCCGGTACGTGGGCTGCCACGACCGGTGACAAAGTCGTAACCGATGCTGACGGTGCAGGTCGCCCCGCACGCGCCGTTGGTCGAGCCGGCGGTGATGTCGGCCAGCCCGGTCGAGAGGGCGTAGATCGTGCTGTTGGCCATGTATGGCGACTTTGATGACGTCGCGCTGAGCACGGTTTTGCCCGCCGCTTTCCGTAGCTGGTTGGCGACCGCGATGATGGCGGACCACTGGGGCGCCCCGGCGCTGGTTCCGCCCATCTGGAACCAGCCGGTCTGGTTGGCGTACGCGACGCTGTCGTAAACGGCGAACCCGGTGGCGGGGTCGGCGTTGTAGCTCACGTCGGACGTTCCACGTTTCGAATAGGTGTTCTCCGTTTGGTAGGCCGGCTTCGCCTCGTAGAGGCTGACCCCTCCGCCCGAATCGCTCCAGGCGACCTCACTGAGGACGCTCACCGCGCCGGTGGTGGCGTCGGTGGTGAGGTTGAGCGTGGTTCCGCCGACGGACAGGACGTACGGGTTGTACGCCGGATAGCCGCCGGGATTCCCGTTGTCGCCGGTGGAGAAGACGCACAGCTTTGCGGTGAGCTTGCAGTAGGAGTCGAGCGAGGTCTCGCCGTTGAACTCCGGGGATCCCCAACTGTTGGAGATCACGGTGACGGCGGACTGCTTGGCCGCGTAGGCGATCGCCGCGTCCATGTCGGCGTAGGTCGTGCTCTTGGCCTCGACGAGCAGAATGTTGGCCGCCGGAGCGATGGCATGCGCCCATTCGACGTCGAGCGCGATCTCGAGGGCCCAGGTGGCGTCGACCGGGGGATAGCCCTTCGTTGCGCCGGTCTGGGTGACCTTCTTGAAACTGGGCGGCGCCGGGAGGCCGAACTTGGCGTCGAACACCGCGAGGTCGGAGGCGATGTTCGGGTGGTCGTAGGCATCGACGATGGCGATGGTCTGCCCGCTGCCGTTGCCGGACAGGCCGAGATAACGCGTGATCGTGGCCGGTGTGTAGCCGCTGGGGGTCGTGTTGTTGGTGAGCAGCGGCGAGCCGTTGACGTCGTAGCCGAGCACCTGGAGCGCGAGCGGGTGGTGGATGCCGGCGGCCATCGGATCGACCTCGACAAACTTCGGCGGCGTCGCCGTCGCCGGCGGTGCCGTCACCACCGCACTCAACCCGGTGGCCGCCACAGAGACGGCGAAAGCGGCCGCCGCCCGGCCCACCGCTTGAAGCTTTCTGGCCACCCGTGCCTCCAAAATTGTGCGTGCAAGGAGGACGTCGGGTTCGCCACTAGCTCCCCGCGCCCCAGGCGACCACATTGCGGGGAGCGGCTCGACGCTTCGTCCGACCGCTCTCAGTGAGAGACGGTACGCACTATGTATCGGACTAGTCCAGACCAACTTGAGGGGCTTCCGCGCTGACGGTGACAAATAGTCACGCTGACGCCTCCGACCTTGACACTTGGGCGGCGCTCACTTATGGTGACCGAGCTACCACAGACCGTGCTTACTGCCCTCGAAGGGGTCTCGACAATGCGCAGATGGATTCGCCGCCATAGCCTCGCCGTGTGGATGATCGCGGCTGCGGCCGCGTCCAACGGCGTGCTGCAGAAGTTCATCCACACCGCCGACGTCATCGGCGGCGGGGGCCGACACTTCACCTGACATGGCGGTGTCTGCCGCCGTGGATCAGTCGTCGCCGTTCTACGTTGCTGTCGAGGGCGTGTCCCCATCACCGGGTCCGAACTGGCGCCTCGTCGGCTACGCCGGCCTTGTTTCTCTCGCAGGGCTGGGGGCGCTCGCCTGGCTCGTGAGCAACGAGCTGCGCCAACCGGCGCCAAGTGACCGAGGGACGCTCGCCCTCGTCGCCGCGTTGCTCGTGGTCGGCATGCTGTTCCCGATCGCAATGGAGCGGCACGGTGAGCGGGAGGCCGTCGACATTTCCGGCGTGTTCGCGTGCGCACTTTTGCTGCGGTGGGACCCTGCATTCGCCGTGCTCATGCAGGCGGTCGCGGCGTTGCTCCACGGAGCGGTGCACCGAGTCACGTGGTGGAAGCGGATCTTCAATGTCGCGCAATACACCCTGGCGCTGACTGCGGCGGCCTGGGCCTTCCACCGGTTCGCCGCCTCCATGCCCCCGACTGAAGTCAACCGCGACGAGTTCATTGGAGCGCTGGCCGCGGCGGGCGCCTTCTTCCTCGCAAACCACGCCCTGACCGGCGTCGCGTTCGCACTCATCGACAAAGTGCCGGTGATCAGCAGCCTGATCGCCGATCTGGGATTCCAAGCATCGATCAACGGGTTGGCCGCGACATCAGCGCCGCTCGTCCTGGTCGCCGCCGACGCCAACCCATGGCTTGTCGTCGTCCTCCTGCTTCCGTTGGCGGCGGTTCATCGCAGCGCGAACCTGTCACTGAGAAACGACCACCAGGCGCGCCATGATTCGCTGACCGGCCTCCCCAACGGCGGCCGCTTTCGACAGCTGCTGGAATCCGCGCTGACTGAGGGCGCGCATGACGACCGCGCGGTGGCGGTCGTCATGATCGACATCGACGATTTCACCGAGGTCAACAACACGCTCGGTCATCACGTCGGCGACTTGGTGCTCCGCCAGATGGCCGACCGGCTTCACGACACCTTGGGCGATGCCGGCACCGTCGCCCGCTTCGGAGGCGATGAGTTCAGCTTGCTGCTCCCGAGTCTGCGCAGCCCTCTCGAAGCCGCCCAACTCGCCGAGCGCGTTCTGCGAGACCTCGAGACGCCCTTCGAGGTCGAAGGCTCTGGGCTCGACCTGAAGGCGAGCCTGGGTTTGGCGTTGTACCCGCAGCACGGTGACGACGTGGACGTTCTGATCCAACGGGCCGACGTCGCGCTCAACGTGGCGAAGAAGAACCGCGCCGGGCTCGAGATCTACAGCTCCGAGCGCGACCAACACAGCCGGCGGCGTCTCGCGATGTTCGGCGAGCTCCGCCAGGCCATGGTCAGCCACCAGCTGACAATGCGCTATCAGCCCAAAGCCGATCTGCGCACCGGACGGTTGGTCGGCGTCGAGTCACTTGTGCGATGGCAGCACCCAACGTTGGGCGTCATCCTGCCGACAGAGTTCATTGCTCTTGCCGAGCACACGGGGCTGATCCGCCAGTTGACCGAGTACGTGCTCGAGGAAACGGCGAAGCAATCCCAGGCCTGGCGCTCGGCGAGGCTCGACCTGCCCATTTCTGTGAACCTCTCGGCGAAGGACCTTCACGACTCGAGCCTTCCCAACAAGGTTGCGCGGCTCCTCGCAATCTGGGGTATCCCGAGCGAGTTCCTGGTCGTTGAAGTCACCGAGACCGCTCTCATGTCCGAGCCCGAACGAGCGGTGGACGTTCTCGACGAGTTGCACGAGCTCAGGATCCGGATCTCCATGGACGACTTCGGCACCGGGTACTCGTCGCTCACCCAGCTCAAGCGCCTGCCCGTCGATGAGATCAAGATCGATCGCTCTTTCATCACGAACCTCGAGACCGACAAGAACGACCAGATCATCGTGCGCTCCACCATCGAGCTGGCCCGCAACCTCGGACTCGAGGTGGTCGCGGAGGGCGTCGAAACCCAGGGGGCGTGGAACCTGCTCTCCGACTGGGGATGTGACTTCGCACAGGGGTATCTCATCGGTCGCCCCGTCACTCCGGACGAGATCACCAACGAACTGCGGACACCCTTCGTCGATTTGGCACAACGATCCACCACGGTCATCGAGCTCGACCGCAGCGCGACGTACAGCCGCGGGTTGCGGAGGTGATCGCAGCCAGCCAGCAGTCGATCAGCCGCCCTTCGTCATCCCCAGCACGTCGAGGGCCTGATCAAGCTCCTCGTCCGTCATCAAGCCTTCCTCCCGGACGAGCTCGCGAATCGAGCGACCGGTCTTGATGGACTTCTTCACCAGCTCCGCGGTCTTCTCGTAACCGAGCTGTGGCGCGAGTGCAGTCCCGATCGAGGGGCTCGACTCGGCGTACTCCTTGAGGCGCTCGACGTTCGCCTCGATGCCAGAGATGCACTTGTCGGCGAACACCCCCGAGACGTTGGTGAGGAGCCGGATCGACTGAAGCAGGTTGCGGGCGATCACCGGCAAGTACACGTTCAGCTCGAAGTTGCCCTGCGATCCGGCGAACGCGACGGCCGCGTCGTTCCCCATGACCTGTGCAGCCACCTGCGTCACCGCTTCGCAGACGACCGGGTTGACCTTGCCCGGCATGATCGACGACCCCGGTTGCAGGTCGGGGATGCGGATCTCCGCCAGCCCGGTGCGGGGACCGGAACCCATCCAGCGAATGTCGTTGGCGACCTTGGTCAACGCGACCGCCAGTACGCGCAGGTCGCCTGACAGCCCGACCAATGCGTCGCGCGAGCCCTGCGCGGCGAAATGATCCTTCGCCTCCGAGAGCGGCGCGTTCATGTCCTCGGCAAGGCGCTTGATGACCGACCTGGCAAACGTCTTGGGCGCATTGATGCCCGTGCCGACCGCGGTGCCGCCCAACGGCAGCGCGCCCACCGATGGAAGTGCCGCCTCGATGCGGTTTCGAGCGTCCTTCACCTGCGTGGCGTAGCCCCCGAACTCTTGGCCCAGGGTGACGGGCGTGGCGTCCATCAAGTGAGTTCGCCCCGACTTCACGACCGTCGAGAACTCCTTCGCCTTCTTGCGCAGCGCGCGCTCGAGTCGCTCCAGCGACGGCAGCAGCTCGAGCTGAACGAACCGAAGCGCCGCGAGATGGATGGCCGACGGGAACACATCGTTCGACGACTGCGACGCGTTCACGTGATCGTTGGGATGCACCGGCGAACCCAAGCGCTCCGACGCCACTGACGCGAGGACCTCGTTCATGTTCATGTTGGACGACGTGCCGGACCCCGTTTGAAACACGTCGATCGGGAACTGGTCGTCGTACTTCCCGAAACTGACCTCGGAGGCGGCGTTGTGGATGGCCTTCGCCATGTCCTTGTCGATGACACCGAGCCGGCCGTTGACGGTTGCGCTGACGCCCTTGATCGCCGCCAGAGCAGAGATGAGCCGCCGATCGATCGTCTCCCCGGAGATGGGGAAGTTCTCCACGGCCCGCTGGGTCTGAGCCCCCCACCGGGCCTCGTCGGGGACCAAGACCTCGCCCATCGTGTCGTGCTCGACTCGCATGCCAGCGACGGTATCGGCCAGAGTCGATCTGTGACCGAGTTCCAGTACCAAGACATGCTCCCGCTCGGGCCCGACGACACGCCCTACCGGTTGCTCACCTCCGATGGCGTGTCGACCTTCGAAGCCGACGGACACCGCTTCCTGCGTGTCGCGCCCTCGGCCCTCACCCTCCTGACCGCCGAGGCGATGCGCGACATCGCTCATTACCTGCGGCCCGCGCACCTCCAGCAACTGCGGAACATCCTCGATGATCCCGAAGCGTCGGCCAACGACCACTTCGTCTCGCTCGACCTGTTGAAGAACGCGTGCATCGCGGCGGGTGGGGTGCTTCCGATGTGCCAGGACACCGGCACGGCAATCGTGATGGGCAAGAAGGGTGAGTACGTGATCACCGGCGGCGGTGATGAGCAAGCCATTGCGCGTGGTGTGTTCGACACGTACCTCACGTCAAACCTGCGCTACTCCCAGATGGCGCCCCTCACCGTGTGGGACGAGGTCAACACCAAGAACAACCTCCCGGCCCAGATCGAGCTCTACGCGACCGACGGTGACGAGTACAAGTTCCTGTTCATGGCCAAGGGCGGGGGTTCCGCCAACAAGAGCTACCTGTTCCAAGAGACGAAGGCCGTGCTCAACCCGGCGTCGCTCATGCGCTTCCTCGACGACAAGTTGCGCACGCTCGGCACGGCGGCCTGCCCTCCGTACCATTTGGCGATCGTGATCGGCGGGACAAGTGCGGAGTATTGCCTCAAGGTCGCCAAGTACGCGAGCGCGAAGTATCTCGACACGTTGCCGACCACCGGCAACGAACTGGGTCGCGGCTTCCGCGACATCGAACTCGAGCAAGAGGTCCTGGCTCTTTCGCAGCAATTCGGGATCGGCGCGCAGTTCGGCGGTAAGTACTTCTGTCACGACGTCCGCGTGATCCGGCTGCCGCGACATGGCGCATCCTGTCCGGTGGGAGTTGCGGTGTCGTGTTCGGCCGACCGGCAAGCGCTGGGCAAAATCACCGCCGAGGGCGTCTTTCTCGAAGAGCTCGAGCGTGATCCGGCCAAGTACCTACCCGAGACGACGCACGACGATCTCAGCGAGCACGACGTTCACATCGACCTCGCTCGACCGATGGCCGAGATCCGCGCGGAGCTGGCAGAGCACCCCGTGAAGACGCGGGTGATGTTGTCGGGGCCGATGGTGGTTGCTCGCGACATCGCTCACGCCAGGATCAAGGACCGTCTCGATGCCGGTGAGCCCATGCCGGATTACCTGCGGGACCATTGCGTCTACTACGCGGGTCCGGCCAAGACACCTGAGGGGTACGCGTCGGGATCGTTCGGCCCGACGACTGCGGGTCGGATGGACTCGTACGTCGAGCAGTTCCAGTCCGCGGGCGGAAGCTTCGTGATGCTCGCCAAAGGAAATCGCAGCCGGCAGGTCACCGAGACCTGCAAAGCCCACGGCGGCTTCTACCTCGGCTCGATCGGCGGACCCGCCGCCCGCCTCGCGAAGGACTGCATCACCAAGGTCGAAGTGCTCGAGTATCCCGAACTCGGCATGGAGGCTGTCTGGCGGATAGAGGTCGTCGACTTCCCCGCGTTCATCGTCGTCGACGACAAGGGGAATGACTTCTTCGCCGAAGTGTCAACTCCCGTGGCCATCGCCAGCCCGTGACCCGCGGGATCAGTACCCTCGTGCCGATGCGAACCAAGGGGTCGATTGTGGCGACGTTGGCCGTGGCGTTCCTTGCCGCGGCGTGCAGTAGTGGTAGCAGCGGTCCCGGGCCAGCGATCGTCGTCGAGAAGAGCTCAGCGATCGCGCAAGGCGATGCCATCTGCAAGCAGATGGTCAGGGATGTCACCGACATCGTCGCGGCGTTCACGTCATCGCATCCGACCATGAAGGATGCCGAAGCCCGCGACTTCCTGGTCAACACGTTGCTGCCACGAATCGACAGAGGGGTCGGCGACCTGCATCGCATCGGTGAGCCAACCAAGGATCGGGTCGGCTTCGACGACGCCCTCCGCAGCCTCGACAAGGATCTCTCGGCGTTGAAGCAGGCGGTCGGTATCGATCCCGTGAAGGTCGTCAGCGCCAAAGTGGCCATCTTCAACAAGTCGGCCAAGCTGTTCACCGACTACGGCTTCAAGGAATGTGGCAAGGCATAGCCGCTAGGCAAGCGCGACCAAGTCGAGCAACTCGTCGCGCCAGTAGTCGAGATCGCCTTCCGGCATCAGCAACACCCGATCGGGCGCGAGCTGGCGCACGAAGTCGATGTCGTGGCTCACGATGACCATCGTCCCCGGCCAGCTCGCGAGAGCAGAAGCAGTTGCGGCGCGCGAGCCCGGGTCGAGGTTGTTCGTCGGTTCGTCGAGCAACAGCAGGTTGTGCCGGCCGACCACGAGCTGGGCAAGCGCGAGCTTCGTCTTCTCGCC
>JBEEGD010000344.1:0-21526 GCA_041166685.1 Acidimicrobiaceae bacterium
CGTGAGGCGCGAACAGCGCGCAGTCGGCCGCGCCCGCACCCGGGTCCGGAAGCTCGATCGTCACGGGCGGCTGCGGCGCGCCGAAGTCGAGGCACGCGGTGAACGGATCGGCGGCGGCGTCGAGCGCGGTGAGCGGCGCGATGTCGAAGCGGGCTTCGATGAGCGCCAATGCGGACGTGTGGTCGTAGACGTCGGACACGATGCCGCCGGGCCGCGCGAATGGAGACAACACCATCGCGGGGACGCGGAACCCGAGTCCGTAGGCGTAGGTGCCGGCCTCGACACCTTGGCTCGCGGTCGCAACGGTTTTCGTATCGATGATGGGCGGCGGAACGTGGTCGTAGTAGCCACCGGCTTCGTCGTAACTGAAGATCACGATCGTGCGTTCCCACGCCGAGCTCTCCATCAAGAGCTTGAGCGTCGCCGCTGCCGACGTGATGCCGGTCGCGATCGAGAACGGCGGGTGCTCCGACAGCGCGATCTCGGGGATGATCCAGCTGACCTGCGGAAGCTGCCCGGTCGTGAGGTCGGCTTCGAGTTCGGTGAAATCGGCGCTGATGCGCTGAAAAGTGAGCGGGCGCACCGTCGGTTGGTACTGCGGGAAGAACGTGAGGGGGTTGTCGCTTTCGACTGGGTCGGGCCGGCTGCCGCCGGCGATGCCGCCGAGGCCGTACACCTTCCATGACACCTTCATCGGTCCGTCCTCCGGCAGACCAAACTTGTCGATGATCGTCGGCACGCCTTCGAGCTGAAGCGATTGCTCATCGGCGACGGTCCCCGGGTTGTTGAGGACGCCCGGCCATCCCGGCTTGGCGCCGTTGCCCGCGCAATGGGAGTAGAGGCGGTTGGCGAACGTCCCGCCGATGAAGTTGGCGAAGTAGCGGTCGCACAACGTGAACTTGCTCGCGAGAGCCCAGTAGAAGCCGACTTCGTCACCGGTGTAGTACGCGAGCGTTTGCGGTCCACCGAAGCGCACGAAGCCGTCCATCGCCCCGTTGTTCCACTGACCATGGATCTCCTCGAAGCCGTGGGTCTGATCGAGCGTGCACATCGCGGTCTCGTGAAAAGGTCCGAAGAAGTTGCCGTTCTCGTCGGGCAGCGCGACGCAGTCGGGTAACCCGTCGGCGCCGGGATACAAGCCGAAGTAGTGATCGAAGCTGCGGTTCTCCTGCATGAACACGACGATGTGATCGACGTTGGCCTTCAACCCGCTGACGAAATCGGCGGACGGCGCCGCGGCGGCCGGCACGCGTTGCAGATACGGCAGGAGCACGGTGCCGAGCGCGCCGCCGCCCAACAGCTTGAGCGCCGAGCGCCGTGACAGCGTCATTCGGATTGACCGGGGATCGGGAGCGTGGAGCTCGCACGCCCGCACGAGACCGAGCTGTCCGCCCGCACGAGCACCTTGGTTCCGTTCAGCATGGACCGTTCTTACCCGACCCGTGCCAACCTCACGAGTTCGACGACGGCGGCGCCGATGGTGTCCATGGCGGCGGTGTCCTTGGCGGCGCGGCTGAGCAGGAACCCGCCCTCGAGCGCGGCGACCAACACCGTCGCGAGTTCGCGCGCCCGCGCCGGCTCCACGCCGCCTCGTTCGAGTCGCGTAGATGCGGACTCGAGCCACGCGTCGAAGATCTCCGCGGTCACCAGGCGCAACCGCTCGTCCGAACTCGCGACCTCGAGCGCGACGGTGGCGATCGGACACGCGTCGGCATAGTCGGTGGCCCGCAACACCTCGGCCGCGCCGGCAAAGCAGTTCCGCACGCCGGCGACGATGTCCGGTGCGGCATCGAAGACGGCTTCGACGAGCGCCTGGTATCCCGCGCCCGACGACCGCAGGGTCTCCGCCGCCAGCTCCTCCTTGCCCCCCGGGAAGAAGTGGTACAGCGACCCGATCGGCGCGGCGCTCGCCTCCGAGATCTGCTTCAAGCCGCTGGCGCTGTAGCCGCGCTCCATGAACAACGCGCTGGACGCCTCGATGATGCGTTCCCGGGTGGTCGACAACGGCCCCTCCAACTTGTGCAGCCGAGTGGCTGCGGACTAGAACGATCATTCTAGTGACGACGTTGGACTCGGTGGACCGAACCAAGCTCCGCACCGACCTCTCGCTCGCGGCGGCGGCCACGTTCTTCGCCGCCGCCGTGCTGATCCACAACTCCGACCATCTGCGGCGCGGCGTCGACAGCGTGAGCAAAGACGTGTTCTGGGTGGGGACGTCGGCGATCTTCATCGAGGTCGGCCTCGTCGTCCTCGCCCTTCAGCGACACCGCCTCGCCGCGTTGGCCGCGACGGCGGGCGGACTCGCACTCGCCGCCGGCTACCTGTTCGTCCACTTCCTTCCCGCTCGCAGCTGGCTCAGCGACTCGTTCATCAGCGCGACCGATGTGAGCCCGCTGTCATGGTTCGCCGCCTCCCTCGAGGTCACGGCCGCGGTCACGCTCGGCGTCGTGGGCCTCATGACCCTGCGCCAGCGCGGCGGGCTCGCGGCAGCGACGCAACCAAACCCGGAACAACGCCACCTTCGCGACGGGCTCCTGCATCCCGTCGCGCTCGCGATGATCGGCGGCAACGCGGTGATCCTGGTGCTCTCCTTCGCCCAACTCTGATCCGGCTGCGCCCCGGGCGACCGGCCTCACTAGCGTTCCGGTTCATGGCTGCGTACCCGTATCAGGACCGCTTCACCGTCAACCGCACCCTCCCCGAAAAGGGGCGCCCCCGGGAGGAGATCCTCGGTGAGCTCGCGGCCATGGCCGAGGAGGAAGACGCGTTCTGGGAGACCGGCAAGTGCTCCGGAACGATGTACTGCGGCGACCACGAGCACTACGGGTTCATGAACGAGGCCTTCGGACGCTTCGCCCACGTGAACGCGCTGCAGCGCGACATGTGCCCGAGCCAGACGAAATTCGAGGGAGAGATCATCGCCATGACCCTCGACGTGCTGAACGGCAACGCGGCCACCGACGCGCAACCCGTCGGCGTGGTGACCACTGGCGGCACCGGCAGCATCCTGCACGCCGTGCTCGCCTACCGCGAATACGGCGCGCAGCAGCGCAACATCACGAATCCGAACGTGATCAAGCCCGAGACCGCCCACCCCGCGTTCGACAAGGCCTGCCATCTGTTCAACATCGAACTCCGCAAGGCGCCGGTCGATCCGAAGACGACGCAGGTCGACGTCGACTGGGTGGCCGACCACATCGACGCCAACACCGTCGCCCTCATCGGCTCGGCGTGCAACTACGGCTATGGCACCGTCGACCCGATGGATGAGTTGTCCGACCTCGCGGTGCAACGCGGCGTCGGTCTGCACGTCGACAGCTGCCTCGGCGGGTTCATCCTGCCGTTCGGGCAGAAGCTCGGCTACGACGTCCCCGTCTACGACTATCGCCTGCCCGGCGTCACGAGCATCAGCGCTGACACCCACAAGTACGGCTACGCCTTCAAGGGTTCGTCGGTGTGCACGTTCCGCGACAAGGCCTATCGCAACGCGCAGTACTTCTTCCTCACCGACTGGAGCGGCGGCAAGTACTGCTCGCCTGGCATCGAAGGCTCGCGTTCGGGGGGATTGCTCGCGGCGACGTGGGCGGCGATGGTCAGCTTCGGGTGGGAGGGCTACCTCCGGTACGCGAAGGCGATCTTCGAGACGTCAGCGGCAATGCAGGACGCGGTGCGCTCGCACCCCGAGTTGGAGATGCTCGGCGAGCCGACGTTCCTGTTCAGCTTCACGTCCGACGCGTTCGACGTGTACCACGTGAACGATTTCATGCGCCCGAGAGGCTGGCGCTTCAACGGCCAGCAGTACCCGAACGCGCTGCACATGGCCGTGACCCGCCCGCAGACGCAACCCGGTGTGGCCGACGCATTCGCGCAAGACCTCGCCGAGGCCGTGCAGTACGCGCTCGAGCACAGGGACGAACCCGCGAAGAGCGGCGCGATCTACGGCGGCGTGGCCGGCGGCATGACCGACGAAGCCGACGGCTTCATCCGAGCCGTGATGGCCGACATGATGGACGAGCAACAGGCGCTTCCTTGACCGAACTGCGCGACGTCCTCGCGTGGGCCGCGGACGAGGCGGCCAGCTATCGCGAGTCGCTCGACGACCGGCCGGTGCAACCGCCCGTCGACGTCGACGCCGTGCGCGCCGCGCTCGGTGAGCTGGCCGACGGTCCGGTGCCCGCGACGGTCGCGCTGAAGCAGCTGGCGGACGCCGTCACCCCGGCGCTGACCGGCACCGCCGGTCCCCGCTACTTCGGTTTCGTCATCGGTGGCGCGCTCGACTCGGCCACAGGGGCGGACGTGCTCGTCACGGGCTGGGATCAGCCCGCGTACAACCACCTGTCCTCGCCCGCTTCCGCCATCGTGGAGGAGGTCGCGGGAGAGTGGCTCAGGGAGCTGCTCGGCCTACCCGCGGGCGCGTCGTTCGGCTTCGTCACCGGGGCGCAGGGCGCCAACAACGTCGGGCTCGCCGCCGCCCGGCACCATGTGCTCGCGCAGGCGGGATGGGACGTCGAGCGCGACGGCTTGAACGGCGCGCCGCGTGTACGCGTCGTCGCCAGCGAGGAGCGGCACGCCACCATCGATCGGGCGCTGCGATTGCTCGGCTTCGGCGCCGGCCTCGTCGAGGCCGTACCGGCCGACCGCGACGGGGCCATCGAGGTCGACGCGCTCGAGCGCGTGCTGGCCGCCGGCCCCGACGGGCCGACGATCGTGTGCCTGCAGAGCGGGAACGTGAACACCGGAGCGTGCGATCCACTGCGACGGGCGTGCGAGGTGGCCCGTCGAGCGAGCGCGTGGGTGCACATCGATGGCGCGTTCGGGTTGTGGGCCGCGACCAATCCGCGCACCCGAAACCTGTGCGATGGAATCGAGCTGGCCGACTCATGGGGCACCGACGGGCACAAGTGGCTCAACGTCCCGTACGACAGCGGCTACGTGTTCTGCGCGCATCCCGCTTCGCACGCGGCGGCGATGGCGTACTCGGCGTCGTATCTCGTCGGACCCACGGCGCCGGCCGTCCGCTCACCGGGTGACTTCGTGACCGAGTCGTCGCGCCGGGCCCGCGGTTTCGCCACGTGGGCCGCACTGCGCGAGCTCGGACGCGACGGTGTCGCCGACCTGATCGATCGCTGCTGCCGGCTCGCCGTTCGTTTCGCCGATGCGCTGCGAACCATCGACGGAGTCGAGATCGGCAACGACGTCATGCTCAACCAAGTCCTCGTGCGCTTCGGCGACGACGCCGACACCGACCGGGTGATCGCCGCCGCACAGCTCGAGGGCACGAGCTGGATGGGCGGCACCACGTGGCACGGCCGCCGGTACATGCGCTTGTCGGTGTCGAACTGGCGCACCACCGAGGACGACATCGACCGGGCCGTCGCCGCCATCCGTCGCATCGTTGCTGCTGGGTGACAGCAGTTCAGGCATCAGGCCGAGGCGGCCCGCCCCAACAGCTCCTCGTAGACGGACGGGTCGTCGGCGTCGACCACCGGGAAGCCGCGGCCGTGCTCGCCTTCCCAATGCATCGTGATCCCGGGATTCGGTTCGTCGCTTCCGTCGGGTAGGAACAGATGCGGACTGCCCTTCACCGGCCCGTCCGCCGCCTCGTGCCATTGCTCGATGACGTCCTGTCGGGACCGACCGTCGTCGAGCGCCTTGGTCAACGCGTCGACATCGACGGCGGCCGTGGCCTCAGCAACCTCGAGCACGACATGGCGCATCGAGATGCATCGACTCTCCGCGAAGAACGCTCGCCGCAGCCCCAGATCCAGCGCCTCGGACGCATCCAGGCTCTGCTCCTTCGCCGCCTGCACGGCCTCGAGCGCGAGCAGCGTCGTGACCGGCCACTCGGACTCGGGCGCCCGCCACATCTGCCAACCGAACGCGGGAGCGAGCCCGCCCACCACCGGCACCTCCGCGGCGAGGACTCGCCGGGGCGTGACTCGGCCGTTCATGAGCTCCAACGGAAACGCACGATGGTCGAGCACCACGCGGCCCTCGAGTCCCAGCCGAGCCCGCTCGACGTGCAGCCGGTGCACGGCCAGCGTGGCCCAGGGGCACGCGAGATCGGACCACACCACCATCGTGCCGGGAGCGACATCCATCGACCACCCTTACCCGCCGGTCGCCGCGCCTCATTCGCCGGCCGAGGGTGAGTGTGCGGCCTAGCGTGCCGAGGCGATGAGCGAGCGGACCGAACAGCAGACGATCAGCCCAGTCGACGGGTCGGTCTATGTCACCCGGCCGCTCGCGACCGACAACGAGATCGACGCCATCCTCGACAAGGCCTCCGTCGCACAGCGCGAGTGGCGCGCCACACCGATCGACGAGCGCGTCGCCATGTGCGAACGCATGGTGGCGTGGATGGTCGACCAAGCCGAGCCCATCGCCAACGAGCTGGCGTGGCAGATGGGCCGCCCGGTCGCCCACGGCCCCTTCGAGATACGACGCGGCTTCCAAGAACGGGCGCAGCACATGATGGCGATCGCGCGCGAGGCGCTCGCGGACATCGACCTCGAACAGAAGCCCGGGTTCCAACGCTTCATCCGCCGCGATCCGCTCGGCATCGTGTTCGTGCTGGCGCCGTGGAACTACCCGTACCTGACCGCCGTGAACGCGGTGGTGCCCGCGATCATCGCCGGGAACGCCGTCGTGCTGAAGGTGGCCAGCCAGACCCCACTCGTCGCCGAGCGATGGAAGGAAGCGTTCGACACTGCGCAGTCACCGCCGGGCGTGTTCCAGCACGTGCACGCGTCGCACGATGCGGTGGCCAGCATGATCGGCGACGACCGTGTCGATTTCGTCGCCTTCACCGGCTCGGTCGAAGGCGGCCACGCCGTGCAACAGGCCGCGGCCCGCCGGTTCATCGCCACCGGCCTCGAGCTCGGAGGCAAGGACCCCGCGTACGTCCGCGTCGACGCCGACGTGAACCGCACCATCGAAGAACTCGTCGACGGGTCGTTCTTCAACGCCGGCCAGTCGTGCTGCGGCATCGAGCGCATCTATGTCGATCGTCGCGTGTACGACGACTTCGTCGACGGCTTCGTCGCACTGACCCGCGAGTACCAGCTCGGCAACCCGCTCAAGCCGACGACCACGATCGGCCCGATGGTGCGTACGGCGGCGGCGACGTTCGTGCGCGACCAAATCGACGAAGCGATCAAGCAGGGCGCCCGCGCGCTGATCGACCCCAGTGCGTTCGACGCCGACGAACCGGGCAAGCCGTACATGGCCCCGCAAGTGCTCGTCGACGTCGACCACTCCATGCGAGTGATGACCGAGGAGAGCTTCGGGCCCGTCGTCGGCATCATGCCGGTCGACCGCGACGAGGAAGCCATCAGGTTGATGAACGACAGCGCCTATGGGCTCACCGCGTCCGTGTGGACCGCCGACGTCGACGCCGCCATCAGCATCGGCGACTGCGTCGAGACCGGCACGTGGTACCTGAACCGTTGCGACAACCTCGATCCCGGTCTGGCATGGACCGGGACAAAGGACTCTGGCCGGGGTGTCACACTGTCGGCCCTCGGCTACCAGGCGCTCACCCGTCCGAAGTCGTTTCATCTGCGGACGGAGCTGTGATGCGCATCGGCCTGCTCGAGTGCGATCACGTCGACGACCGCTTCCGCGGCATCGACGGCGACTATGCCGACATGTTCGGCGCACTGCTCTGCGAAGGGGGAAGCGTCGAGCTCGTGCCGTACGACGCGGTGAACGGCGTCCTGCCTGCTTCCCCGAGCGAGTGCGACGGCTGGCTCGCGGGCGGATCCCGCTTCAGCGTGTACGACAACGTCGCGTGGATCCACGCGCTGTCGGACTTCGTGCGAGAGATTCGATCGGAGGGCTCGCCGTACATCGGTATCTGCTTCGGACATCAACTGCTCGCGCACGCACTCGGCGGCCGCGCCGAGAAGGCCAGCGTCGGCTGGGGTGCCGGAGCCATCGCCACCTGGCTGAACCCGACGCAATCGGACGCGCTGTTGCTCTACATGCACCAGGACCAAGTGGTCGCGCTGCCCGACGGTGCGAAGGTGCTCGGCCACAGCGACCACTGCCCGATCGCCATGCAGCGCGTCGGGCCGATGCTGGGAGTGCAGGCCCATCCCGAGTTCTCGGTCCAGTACGTCGACGCGTTGCTCGATGCCCGCGTCGACCGCATCGGACCCGACGCGACGGCCCGGGCCAAGCACAGCCTCGAGCGGGTCAGCGAGGCGGCCCACGCCGATGACGCGAAGATGCTCGGCCGGTGGATCGTTCAGTTCCTCGAGGAGAACGCGTGACCGACAGGTACGTGCTCGCCATCGATCTCGGCACCACCGGGCTGAAGGTCGGGATCGTGTCCACCACCGGTCAGATCGTCTGGACGGCCGACGCGCAGCTCACCACCACGTGGCTGCCGCACGGCGGCGCCGAGCA
This sequence comes from Acidimicrobiaceae bacterium, assembly GCA_041166685.1. Taxonomy (GTDB): domain Bacteria; phylum Actinomycetota; class Acidimicrobiia; order Acidimicrobiales; family JACDCH01; genus DASUCS01. Next base: position 8,413 of record JBEEGD010000344.1, read on the forward strand.
GGACGCCGATGAGTGGTGGCGGCTCATCACCGACGCCGCGAAAGCCGGCATCGCCAGCGGCGTTGTCGACGCGAAGGACATCGTGGCCGTCAGCACCACCGGGCAGTGGGCCAGCACCGTGCCCGTCGACGAAGGCGGCATCCCCGTCGCACCGTGCGTCCTCTGGATGGACACCCGCGGCGGCCGCCATGTCCGCAAACGCATCGGCGGCAAGGTGTCGGGCTACAAGGCCAAGGCCATCGCGACGTGGATCCGTCACACCGGCGGCGCGCCGTCAACCGCGGGCGCCGACCCGATCGGGCACATGCTCTACCTCGACATCGACCAGCCCGACATCGCCCGCAACACCCGCTGGTATCTCGAACCGGTCGACTACGTCGGAATGCGGTTCACCGGCGAGGCCATCGCGACCCACGCGTCGATGACCGGCGTGTGGCTCACCGACAATCGCAACCTCGACAAGCTCGACTACGACCAGACGCTGCTCAAGATGGCGGGCGTGGACGCGACGAAGCTGCCCCCGCTGCGCACCACCGCGTCGGTCGTCGGCACCGTGCGCGACGCGGTCGCCGACGACCTCGGCCTACAACACGGCGTGCAGGTCATCGCCGGCACCCCCGACCTGCACTCCGCCTCAGTGGGCGCCGGAACCATCCTCGACTTCCAGACCCACATGGCCATCAGCACCACGACGTGGATCAGCTGCCCAGTGCCGTTCAAGAAGACCGACCCGATGAGCCAGATCGCGGCGATTCCCGGCGTCGGGCCGGACAGCTACCTCTTGGCCAACAACCACGACACCTCGGGCGCGTGCCTGCAATGGCTGCGCGACAAGGTCATCGCCCCCGACGATCTTCTGTCGGGAGACAGCAAGCGCCCCGACTTCGGCGCGCTGTGCGACCTCGCCGACACGGTGGCGCCGGGCGCGGGTGGCGTGATCTTCACGCCGTGGCTCACCGGTGAACGCTCACCCATCGACGACAAGAGCGCCCGCGCGGGTTTCCACAACGTCAACATCGAAACCGATCGCGCGGCACTCGTACGGGCCGTGCTCGAAGGCGTCGCGTACAACGCCCGCTGGCTGCACGAGGCCGTCGAGAAGATGGTGAAGCAAACCCTCGACCCGATTCGCGTGTTCGGCGGCGGCGCGCAGTCCGACGTGTGGTGCCAGATCCACGCCGACGTCATGGACCGCACGGTCGAACGCCTGGCGGACCCGATGCACACGGGCCTGCGCGGCGCGGCGTTGCTCGCCGGCATCGCGCTGGGCGACGTCGAGCGGGCCAAGGCCCGCGACTACGCCCCCGTCGACGCCACCTTCACGCCCAACCCCGCGACCCGCGACGAGTACGAACGCCTCTATTCCGAGTTCACCGGGCTCTACAAGCTGCAGAAGGACATGTTCCACCGGCTCAACCGTCCGCAGAAGCCCAAGCAGTAGCGGTGTAACCCCAGGCGTGCGAGATCGTCCGGTTTGCCAAGAGCGAGGAGCGATGCCATGGACACCGAGAACGCAGTGGAGCCCGCCGTCGTGCAGGCATTCGACAACATGACCGAAGACGAGGCGGCTGCCTGGGTTCGTGCCGGGGACTTCACCACCGTGGCGGGTATTCGCCTGCCCGAGAGCGTTTCGAAGAAGTTCGCGGAAGTGCTGTCGTCGAGCGAGCTGCCGCCGGACGATGAAGTCGCAGGCTTCGCGCTCCCCCCAGCGGCCCCCGCTCCCGTGCCGATCCCGTACCCCAACCTCGGACTCGACGTCGGACTCTCGGCCATCTACCAGTCTTGTGTCCAAGGCACGCACCTGCCTGAGGCCAAGATCATTGTCAGATAGCTCGTGCAGCTGATCGCGCACGCACCGTCCGCGTCTGGGCCGGTTCACCAGTCGATGGTGACATCCGAGGCGGCGTCGGGATGCTTCTCGAGCCAGCTGCGGGCGAACGGGCAGGTGGGCACGATCGTCAAGTGATCGCGTCGGGCGCGATCGAGCGCGGCCTGCACGAGTATGCCGCCGATGCCGCGTCCACCGAGCTCGTCCGGGACCTCGGTGTGGATGAGCGTCAGCCGGGTGCCGTGCACGTGGTACACGAGTTCGGCGAGGTGTCCGTCGATTGTGAGCTCGAAGCGCTCGCCCGCGGTGTTGTCGACGACATCGCTGACGTCGCTCATTGCACTCTCGCCAACGTGTCGAGGTCGCCGGGCTGGAAGGCCCACGCCGGTTGCGCCGGCGTACCGGTGACGGTGTCGACCCGCACCGCGGGGAAGCCGTCGATCACTGAATGATCACCGAAGGTGTCGCGCTGCTTCACCACCGCGCCGGCGCCCACGATGCTGTCTGAACCCACCTTCGACCAGTCGCACACCGTCGCCGCGGGTTCGACGACCGTGCGCGCGCCGAGATGGCAGCCGTGGATCATGGCCGACGGTCCGATGATCACGTCGTCCTCGACGATGAGCTCATTGTCGGGCAGCAGGTGCAGCACGCTGTTCTCGAGGATCTGTACGCGCGCACCGATGCGCACCGGGCCGTGCGAGTCGCCGATGATCTTCACACCGGCGCCGATGATCGACTCCGCGCCGATCACGACGTCGCCGGTGATCTCCGCGCTGTCGAACACGTAGGCGGACGGCGCGACCGTCGGTGTCTTGTCGCGGTAGGCGTAGAGCTGACCCATGGTTGGACCCACCTCCTGGTGGCCGACAAGGTCGGAAAGGTTGGTGTCGGTCGGCAAGCTGAGATCGCCATCCCGCAAGCCCGTCAATCGGGCGATGTCGGCGTCGGTCGCGGAGCGGACGACCCGGGCGGGGTTGCCGACCGCCACCGCGTTGTCGGGGATGCGCGCACCCGCGGGCACGAGCGTGCGTTCGCCGAGGAACACGCGGTCGCCGAGGTGCGCTCCGGGCATCAACGTCGATCCGTTGCCGATCTCGCAGAGATTTCCGACGATGGCGCCGATGACCGTGCAGCGGTGACCGAATACCGACCGATGTCCGATCGTGGTCTCGAGTCCGGGCCGTCCGATCACCACCGAGTTCTCGATGACCGCCGAGCCGGCGCCGAGCTGCACGTGACCGTCGATCGACCGGAAGACCGCGCCCTGCGCAATCAGGCTGTGGACGCCGACCCGTACCCGGCCGAGCACCGTGGCCGACGACGCAACGGTGACCTCGGTGGCTCGGGCGTCGAGAGCCGGCCGTGACGCACTCACCTCGCTTGGTCTACACCGGTGGGGTGGTGAGCCGCGCCGAAGACACGCACACCAACACGTTCCGATCTCCGGGCGTGGCCTGGGCCGCGGGCGTGCTCTGCGGTCCCGCCGTGCTCGTCGCGGGTGTGGACGGCGCCGCGGCCGCCACGCGCGCCGTGATGTACGGGGGTGTGCTGGCGGCCTGCGGTATCACGTTGTTCCAACTCGTCGCGCACGACCAGGAGGGCTCGAGCGTCGAGCACCACTGGCTGCGCTCGCTGGTCCTGGTCGGTGCCGCCGCCGGCGCGGCGGCCACGCTCGTGGGACTGCTGTTGCAAGTCGCGATGGCCAGTGGCCGTGGCTGGCTCGGCCTGTTCGACCGCCGCGCCGCGGAGGTGGTCTTCGGGTCATCGTCGCACCTCGGCGCCGGCCAGCGCGTCGTCGGTCTCGTAGTGGTGGCCTACGCCGCGATGCGACGGGGCGAGCGGGCAGCACTCGCGCCGGTGCTCGGCGCGACCGGCGTGGCCATCTCGCTCTCGAGCTTCCTCGTCGCCGGTCACGCGGCCACCCGCGAGCCCCGCATCGTGGGCTACGCCGTCGATCTGACGCACACGACGACCGCCGCCATCTGGGCCGGCGGGTTGATCGGTCTCGCCGTGGTACTTCACCATCGCCGCCCGGTCGACCCCGCGGGCGCAGCCCGCGTGGTGCAACGCTTCTCGCTGGCCGCGTCGGCATCGGTGTCACTGCTGTTGGCCGGAGGATTCGGGCTGGCGTGGGCCGAGCTCAGACCGTCGGGTGGGGTTCCGTTCAACGGGTACGGCCTCGTGCTGATGGCCAAGGCGGCGGTCGCGCTCGTCGCGCTCGCGATCGGCGCGGTCAATCACTTCGTGGTGGTGCCCTCAGTCGTCGCGGGAGCGGAGACGGTCGCTGGCGGTGACGCTGCGTGGGCCGCGCTGTCCAAGACGCTGCGGGTCGAGCTCGCGGCCGTGGTCGTGCTCGTCGCCCTCACCGGCGTGCTCACCGGCCTGAACCCATGACCAGGCGTTTTGTCCATTTTGTAGAGTTCGGACCCAGTGAAGAAACGCACCATCGACGCCGTGGTGCTCGGCACGAGCCTGTTTGCTGCCGTCGCGCTGTTCGGGGCCGCCGTCACGACCCTCGGCACCGACCGCAGCAGCGGCAGCCCCCGGGCACTGATCGGCTCGACCTCGCGGCCCGCACCGGTGGCGGTCGACACGACGGCGACGCCGTTGGACGCCGCGCGGGTTGAGCAGGCGCTCGCCCCGTTCGTCCCTGCCGACGCTCACGAACACGCAGGACTCAACCCGATGCTCGAGGGTGACGCGCATCAACACTCCGACACCGGTACGGCCGGCGACGCGAATCCCGCAGACGGGCACACCCACGACGACGGATCGGCGAGCGGCGCTGCCCACCCGAGCGGGCACAACCATGGCGGCGACACCACCAGCGCCACCGTCATCGCGGACGGCAACAACTGGAAGGACGGGCCGTTCGAAGGGTCGCGAATTCAATGGGAGCCGGCCGTGCCGAACCAGCGCGGATCGGCCATGCGAATCGTGAACGAGAACGATGTCGTGCACGATTACTCGCCGTCCGATGCGGAGTGCGCCGGCAATACGCCGACGACGGACGACGCCGACTACGGCGCGTGGCTCGTCGCGCAGACGCACGAAGTGCTGCAGCGCTACCGCAACCGTCCCGACCTCGCGCTCGCCGACGGGTTCGTGCCGTACCCGCTCGGCAACCGCTACTGGCACATGATCAACTTCTCGCGGTTGCGCACGAGCAACTACGTGGCGAGTTCCGATCCGCGGGAGGGCAGTTCGGCCAGCGAGGTGCTGAACCCGGCCGGGTTGGAGTCGTTCATCTACGGCATGGTCGACGGCGCCGGGCTCGTGCCGCTCGGCGGGATGTACATGTACGACCAGAAGGATCTGACGCCGCCGGCCCCGTTCGGATGCCTCACGGCGTGGCACCGGCACCAGGGCTCGCAGGGTTTCATCACCAGCTTCGACCCGCAGGATCCCCGCAGCGTGTGGATGGTCCACGTCTGGGATCTCGCGGCGATCGGCCCATGGGGCGAGCACGACGGCGCGCACGCGTCGGAGTGGTGGTTGGGTTGGCGCTACCTGCCCAACGTGTGTCACAACGACGACTGCCTTTGACGCTCCCGGCGCGCGCCGCCCTGCCCGTCGCTCGTGTTGCCATCGCGATTGCGCTCGCGATCGTCGGCGCGTTCGTGACCGCGGGGCCCGCGAGCGCGCACGCCGACCTCACCCAAGCCTCCCCGGGGCCGGGCGCGGTGCTGTCCTCGCCGCCGGCCCGGGTGGTGCTCGTCTTCAGCGACGCGGTGCAGCCCGCCAACGACGCGCTGGTGGTGTCGGCGGGCGACGGGACGGTCGCGTCCACCGGCACTGTCATTGTCGATCCGCCGAATGTCTTCACGCTGCCTCTGTCGCCGCTCGTCCCAGGCGAGTACTCGGTGTCGTACCGCGCGCTGGCCGACGATGGCCACGTGATCGAAGGGAGCTACCGCTTCACCGTCGCCGCCGCCGAGGCCACCATCGCGACGACGATCACGCCGGCGAACCCGCCCGCCGCGGACGTCACCGCGGACGTCGCCGCCCGTCCGACCGCGCGGCGCGACGACCGCAACCCGTTCGGCTTGCTACTGCTGGCCGTCGCCGCGGGCATCGGTCTCGCCGGCGGGTTCACTGCGTGGTTCATCAGCCGCCGAACCGGTGGCTCTCCCGACGGCGGACCGTCTCACGACGCCTGACATTGTCGCGACGTCCCCCGACAACAAGCTCAGCGGCTGTACCTGAGCGGTGCGCGATAGCCGGCACCCATGAACGGCCGTCCGGTTCGGTGCGCGTAGCGCCATTGGATCGAGATGCGTTCCGTCACCGGACGCGCGCCCAGGTAGGGCACCGAATGCTCCCAGTCGGCTTGGGTGCGGCCACCCATCACCATCAAGTCGCCTGGGCCTGGCGCCAGATCGTGCGTCGCACCCTTGCCGGGCGAGTCGTCGTGACGGCTCGTGCGGGGGCGCAACAGCCAGGGCCGGCGGGCGCCGAGGCTGAGGATGGCGATCACGGTGTCGTCGAGCCACCGCATGTCGGTGTCGCGATGAAACGCCTGCCCGTCGCGGCCATCGCGGTACTGGATCATCCCGAAGCTGTTGAACTGCACGCGGTAGCGGTGTTGCAGGGCGCGCGTCGCCTCGGCCAGTGCCGGATGCGGCAACGGACGGCCCCGCTGCCAGTGCGCGCCGAGCCGGCGCTCTTCCACGAAGTGGTCGTAACGGAACAGGCGACTCGTCTCCCATTGCACGCTCCCACCGGACAGCAGGTGGTCGAAGAGGTCGTCCGCACCGGCCAACCACCCGCGGGCGACGTCGACCCACGCGCCGGCACCGAGATCGAGACGCTCGAAGGTCACGTCGGCATCGACGCGGGGACTGGCAGCCACAGCAGCCAGCATGCCGCGGCGGATCAGCTGCCCGCCCGCAACCTCGCCAGTGCCTCGCGATCACTCGCAAAGGGATCGAGGCCGAGCGCAACCTGACCGATGTACTCGAAGGCCTCGTTGGGTGAGAGCGGCTGCATGAACGGTCCGGCCCGCACGTCGCGGTACAAGCGCGAGAGTGGGTTGGACGAGAGGTAGCCGGCCCCGCCGGTCAGCGCGAGGGCCCGGTCGACGACATCGGCCGCCGCTCGGTTCACCACGAGCTTGGCGCACTGCCACTGATGCATCATCCAATGCACGTCGTCGGTCGTGAGCTCGGTATCGGGACGGGCGAAGTACTCGTCGAGCAACTGCGCGGTACGGGCGAGCACGGCTCGGGCTGCAGTCAGTTGCACGTCGATCTCCGCGACCTGGAACTGCGTCGCCGGGCGGTCGGCCATCAGGATGTCGAACGGCTGCTTGCGCCGCGTTTTGGCCGTCTCGACGATGAGGTCGCGGGCGGCTTCGGCGATGCCGAGGAACGCGCCGATGAGCGCGTAGTTGGTCGTGGTGACGGCGGGCCACCCGTCGGTACCGAACGTGCCGACGGGGTTGCCGAGCATCATCATGGGCTCGGGGACGAAGCAGTCGGTGAACACGATGTCGTGGCTGCCCGACCCGCGCATGCCGAGCGCGTCCCAGTTGCCGCGCACGTCCATGCCGGGGCTGCCGCGCAGGACGATGGCGATGCCGCTGCGGTACCAGCCCTCGCCATCGGGCACCTTCAGGAAGACGGTGATCGAGTCGGCGATCTCGGAGTTGGTGGCGAAGATCTTGTGCCCGTTGATGACGTAGCCGCCCTCGACGGGCGCGGCCGTGGTTTGTGGGAACGCGAACGCAGCGCTGCCCGACTCGGTTCCCGCGCCCGACAGGACCGCGAGCGACTGGCCGAGGATCGGCAGGAACCGGCCGAGGCCGTCCTCGACCTCGGGATCGCCGGCGGCGACGCCCTGCTGCCACGCGCGAGTCACCACCCACACCGCACCGATGTGCATGTTGGCGGCGATGGCGGTGGAGCCGCAGCCCCGCGCCAACCGCGAGATGGCGACGGTGATGTCGTGCACCGACTCGACGCCGAGCCCACCGAACTGCTCGGGCGCGGCCGCGGCGAGCAAGCCGCTCGTCTTCATGAGATCGAAGTTCTCGGCGACATAACTGTTCTCGCGGTCGTGCTGCTCGGCCCGGGACGCGAAGTCGGCCGCGTGCTCCTCGGCCAGCTCCACCATCCGCTGCCCCGCCTTCGTGCCTGCCTTGAGCTCGCCGTCCACCCGCGCCCCCGTTCGTCGTCCTTCCATTCCACACGATCCCGCGCCACCTCGTCGGTTCGCCCACCGACGGGCTATGACATGTCGGTGAGGACATGTCGGTGAGCGATCCCGCGCCCGGTGCCGACACGCTCCGTCTTCCCAGGCTCCGCCAAGTCGCGCTGGTCGCGGCAGACCTCGACTCGGCCTGCGCCCGCATCGAATCCGAGTTGGGCCTGCGGTCACCGTTCCACGATCCCGGGGTCGGCGAGTTCGGACTGGCCAACGCCGTCTACGAGATGGGTGACACGTTCCTCGAAGTCGTCTCGCCGGTGGCCGAGGACACGACCGCGGGCCGCTATCTCGCGCGGCGCGGCGGCGACGCCGGGTACATGGCACTGTTCCAAGTGGCCGACACGGACGCCGCCCGTGATCGGGCGGCCGAGTTGGGACTGCGCACCGTCTGGCGGCTCGACCTGCCCGACATCTCGGGAACGCATCTGCATCCGCGTGACGCCGGCGGCGCGATCGTCTCGTTCGACACGCCCCGGCCGCCGGAGTCGTGGCGCTGGGCTGGTCCCCGGTGGACCGGCGGCGCGCCGGCCGATCTCCACGCCAGCTCCATCGCGGGGATCGTTGTGCGCGCCGCCGACGTCGACGCCGCGGCATCCGTGTGGGCCGATCTGTTCACCGACCGCCAGGTGCGCTTCGAATCGGCAGAGAATCCTCGCGACGTAGGCATCGTCGCCGTCGAGGTCGCAGGATTGAACGACGGCACGATGATCTGCGGCGTGGAATTCCGTCCAGCCTGATCGCGGCGCCCGTCACTACGGTGGCCTCATGGAGCCCAAGGAGATCGTGCGTCTGTTCATCGAGCACGGCAGCAACGACGGCGAGTGGAACATGGACGTCATCGAGCAGTGCTTCGACGACCGCTACTTCTCGCACACCTGGCAGGGCGACCTCGCGCACACGGGCGCTCGCATGGGACGGTTCTTCGCCGCGCTCGAATTCCTCGAGCCAGAGTCCAGCGACCTGATCGGCGAGGGCGACTTCGTCGTGCACCGGACCACGCAGCGCGTCCGCCATGTGGGCGAGATCTTCGGAATCGCGCCGACGGGCCGCGAGGCCACCGTGCAGCACGTCGAGATGTGGAGGGTGAAGGACGGCAAGATCGTCGAGCATTGGGGCGGCCTCGGCGAGGGCGGCCAGCTCTACCGCGCGCTCACGCAACCGGAATGACCGTGGACGGTCGCCGATGCACACGACGCCCGGGCAACCAGACGCGCACAGCGTGGGCGTTGCCCTGACGTCTGCCGCTATCCACCGCGCAGAGCGCCCGCCGCGCCACAGTTCTCCGGGCGAATCCGACCGACGCTGCTGCCGCTGCACCAAGGACGACGACATTGGCTCGCCGACACCCCTCGATCGCCGTCGCGACTGGGCTGATGCTCGTGCTGATGCTCGTGCTCACGGGCTGCAGCGGTCGTAGCTCGGGACACGACACTGCGACGCCGGTCCGCAGCGAGCCACCAACGTCGGCGACGCCCGCGACGACGCCGCCTCCGCCGGTCGCGCCGCTCACGGGAATCGCCGGCGACCCGACCACCGCCGTCCGGCCGGTGCTCGTCGTCAAGATCGACAACGTCGCCCAGGCTCACCCGCAATCGGGAATCAACCAGGCCGACGTCGTCTACGAGGAATTGGTGGAGAACAGCTCCACCCGGCTCATGGCCCTGTTCCAGTCCACCGATGCCGGTCCCATCGGTCCGGTCCGCTCGGCCCGTCCGACCGACGTGCTGCTGTTCACGCCACTCAACCGCCCGCTGTTCGCGTGGTCAGGCGCGAACACCTGGGTGCGCGCCATGATCGGCGACGCCAACATCGTCGACGTCGGCAACACACCTGCGGTCGACCAGTACTACCGCGACAGCACGCGTGAGGCGCCGCACAACCTCTTCATCCAGAGCTACACGTCGATGCTTGCCAACCACCAAGAGGACGCCGGCGCGCCGTCGTCGTTGCTCGCCTACCGCTCGCCCGCGGACCCGCTGGGTGCAGGCGCGCATCCGGTCGGCAGCGTGCACATCGAGTGGGGCGGCTACGGCGGGAACGCGCCCGTGGATTATCTGTGGGACGCAAACATCGGAGGCTGGCAGAGATTCCAATCCGGCGAGGCGCACCTCGACACCGACGGCGTGCAGGTCGCGCCGCCGAACGTCGTGATCCAGTTCGTTGCCTACGCATCTACCGCGGGCATCCCCGACGGACAGTTGCTCGGCCAGGGATCAGCCTGGGTGCTCACCGCCGGCAGCCTCATCGAAGGCACGTGGACGAAGCCGGCACCAGACGCGCCGACCCAGTTCGTCGACACGACCGGTGCGCCGATCAAGCTGTCGCCCGGTCGCACCTGGGTCGCGCTCGCGCCGCCTGACAGCGCAAGCATCACCGGGTAGCGCGGCCCTGACTCGACGCGAGCTGCACCGCGACGATCTGGCCCTTGCCGTCCTGCTCGAGGATGTTGACCGAGCCGCCCGCTTCCTTTTCGCTGAGTGGTCCTTCGACGTGGGCGACGATCGTCACCGTGCCCGGAGCGCCGCCGGCCGGTGCCGCCTCGGCGTCGACGGTGGGGGTGCCCACGATGATCGTGACCTGACCGGGGCCTTCCGCGATCGCGACCTGGAAGTCGGGTACGCCGCTGACGAGCAGGATGTCCGCGGGCACGCCGCGCTCGACGGCCTTGGACCATCCGAGCGCGAGCCCTTGGCGCAAGACCGGCTCGACGCTCGCGTTGCCGAACCACTCCCCGAGCCAGTGCGTCGTGAAGTGCTCGATGTCGGCCTCGGTGAGCCCGGGGATCTCCCCTTGGCCCAATCCGGCCTTCAGGGCGAGCTCGCTGAGGGACGCGCCGCTGTTCAACAGCCCGGCCCAGCGCTCGAGCGTTTCCGCTTGGTCGGGATCGCGCAGGATCGGATCGAGCATCTCGAACGGACCGCGCGACAGCCACCAGCGCGTAGACGGGGGACGGTGCGTCATTCAGGTTCTCCTTGCGTGTGAGGAACTCGGATTCATCGCGCCGCCCAGCGGGCGAGCGCGTCGGATCGTTGCTGCCACGGGGTCATGCCGAGCTGGGCGAAGCGGTCACCGGCGTCGTCGAGGATCGCCGCGGCGCGACGACGGTCGCCGTCGAGCGCGAGTCGGCCCTCCTCGAGTCGGCACTGCGCGAGCTCGGGTTGCAGACCGAGACGTTGTGCGGTGGCGACTGCGGCGGCCAGTGCGTCGCGGGCGCCCGCGTCGTCGCCTGCGAGACGCAGCGCTTGTGCGCGCACTCGGTCGACGAGCGCGCAGCTGCCTTCGGCGAACACAAGGCCCTTGTCCCGAAGGCGGCCGAGCCGGCGGGCGACGCGATCGGTCGCCACTCCGATGCCGGCGACGTCGGCGAGATCCGCGAGCGCGGCCAGCAACTGGCCCGCGCCGGTGCTCATCGCGATGCGGCCATCGAGCCTGCCCCCGTGGCGCGCGGCATCCGCGCGCACCACTTCGTGGTCGCCGCGCAGCGCCCAGCCCTGCAGGGTGAGGATCCAGTGCGCGAGCTCGGTCGTCCCGAAGGCGTCGAGGCCTTGCACGCCGACGCGTTCGAGCCACCGGTCGGCGTCAGCCCACGAGCCGACCGCGAGCTGCGCGGCCGCCGCGGTCGAGGCGAGCATCGGCACGAACCACTCGTAGCCCGTGATCGTCAAGGCCTCCATCGCCGCGCTCGCGTGCGCTTCCACGTCGGCGAACCGACCTTCGAGCAATGCGACACCGGCGAGCGCGCCGAGCGCGACCGCCTGAGCGCTGAGGTTGCCGTCCTTGCGCGTGAGATCAAGCGTGGATTCGGCGGCCTCGCGCCCGTCGCTGACCGCGCCCCGCCACAAGCGCGTCAACGCGAGACGCGAATACGCGGACGACGCAAGCCAGGGGTCGTCCGCGGCCTCGCCGTCGTCGAGCGCGGCCGTGAGATGCGACTCGGCAACCTCGAGGTCGACACTCAGCCACGCGATCACCGACAGCGCCATCTCGGCGCGACAGCACGCGCCGCGCTCCCCCGACTCGCGCCCGAGCGCGATCGCCTGCTCCGCGAGCTCGACGGCCACCGCAAGGTTGCCCGACGTCCACGTGGCCACGGCTAGATGGCTCATGAGCTGCGCGGCCGTTGCGGTGTCGAGGAACGGGGCCCGGGCGCGGGCGGCGTCGAGCAGCGCCACCGCCGTCGGCGCGTCGGCCGCCGTGGGATACAGCGTGTGCGTCGCCCGCCACATCACGACGCGCGCCTCGAGCGCAGTGTCGCCCGCCTCGTTGGCGAGGGCCTCGGCCGCCACGTACGCCGCGCCCGCGGCGTCGATGTTGTTGACGCGACCCCACGACATCCCCTCGCGCAACCGCAACTCGGCCCGCTCACCCGCAGGGTGTCGCGCGCGATCGGCGGCGTCGGCCGCGAGCTGCCAGTGCAGCGCGGCGTCGCTCCACGCGAGCACCGCCTCCGCGCGCTCGGCCGCCGCCGTCGCGTACCGCAAGAGTGCCTCAGCATCGGCGGACTCACCGGCGCGCGCGAGATGACGGGCGATCTCCGCCGGGTTGTCGTCGCCCCGCGCCGCGATGAACGCGGCGGCGACGCGGGCGTGACGGCGTTGACGCCGCGTTTCGAGCCCGGTCGACTCGAGCGTCTCCCGCACGAGGTCGTGAGGGAACCGATAGGCGATGGCGGTGTCGTCGTGCTCGGCCACGAGACCGATGGCCATCGCCCGGTCGAGTGCCGACTCCGCCGCATGCTCGTCGACATCGCTGGCGGCGGCGAGCACGTCGAGCGGGAACGTCGTTCCGATCGTCGCGGCGATCATCAAAACGTCGAGGTCGCCGGCGTCGAGCCGGTCGAGCCGCGCCGACACTGCCGCCTGCACCCCGATCGGCAGCCCGGTGCCGCCCGCGAGCACGTGGGCCCACAGCTCACGAGCGAAGTACGCGTTGCCGCGGGACCGGCGGTGGATCGCCGACACGGAGTCGTCGGCCACCGGACGGCCGGCGAGCTCGGCGCCGAGCGCGGCGATGTCACGCACCTCGAGACCTTCGAGCTGCACCCGACGCACGCGGGCGTGGGGCCGCCCCTCCCCC
>JBEEGD010000345.1:0-6952 GCA_041166685.1 Acidimicrobiaceae bacterium
GCATCGTGCTCACCCGCGACCAGATCTACTCGGAGATCTGGGGCTACGACTTCGAAACGTCCTCGAAGTCTCTCGACGTGTACATCAGCTATCTCCGCCGCAAGACGGAGGAGCACGGTGAATCTCGCCTGATCCATACGCTGCGCGGAGTCGGCTACACCGCACGAGAGTCGTGACCCTTCGGGTCCGCGTCGCCATCGCGGTTGCGGTCATCGTGGCGGTCGCGATCGCGGCCGCGGCGTTGCTGTCGTATCAAGGTACGAGCAGCGGTCTACGGCACCAAGTCGACACGTTTCTCGACGCGCGCGCCCAACGGTTCACGCAGGGCGACCTGACGCTGGAGCAGCTCGACCTCAACGCGGCGAACGGCAGCCGCGTCCGGACGCGCTTCGCCGAGTTCGATGCCGTCACCCAGACCCTCGACAGGTCCGGCACGGTGTCGTCGTCCGTTGCAGGGGAGCCCGTGCTGCCTGTGAACGCCGCCGATGTCGCGCTCGCCAAGTCGGGCGGCTCGAGCGTGCTGCGCGACGCCAGCGTCGCCGGCCAGCACTACCGGGTGCTCACCGTTGCCCTCAAGGGCGGCGGAGCCGTGCAGATCGCGCGCAATCTCGGAGAGACCGACACCGTGCTCGGCCAACTTCGAACCCGGCTCGTCGTCATCATCGGCATCGGCACCGCCCTAGCCGCGCTCCTTGCACTGCTTGTGGCTCGCAGGACGGCGCGACCCATCGAACACCTCCGTGACGCGGCCGAGCGCGTCGCCGACAGCGGCGATCTCACCGAACCAATCGACGTCGCTGGCACCGGCGGACGCGAGATCGGCCAACTCGCCGTCGCGTTCAACACGATGCTCGCGGCATTGGCCCGCGCTCGGGATGAACAGTCGAGGCTTGTGGCGGACGCGTCGCACGAGTTGCGCACTCCGCTCACCACGGTGCGCACCAACATCGAGTTCCTCGAGCGAGCGACCACCCTGAACGAGGCGGAACGCCACACACTCTTGGCCGAAACGCGCACAGAGCTCGAGGAGCTCACTGACCTCGTCACCGAGATGGTCGAGCTGGCCACCGACACCCGTACCGTCGAGCCGGTCGTTGATGTCGATCTCCCAGACCTCGCGGCCGACATCGCCGAGCGATTTCGGCGACGCTCGGGGCGCCCCATAGCCGTCGCGCTCGGTAAGCCAGCAAGGGTGAGAGCCCAACGCGGCCTCATCGAGCGCGCCGTCAGCAACCTCGTCGACAACGCCATCAAGTTCAGCGACGAAACCGACGAGGTCGAGATCACCATCGACTGCACCGCCATCGAAGTCGCCGACCGCGGGTCCGGCATCGCGCCCGACGACGAGGAGAAGGTGTTCGATCGGTTCTACCGCGCCGACAACGCCCGCACCCGCCCGGGGTCCGGTCTCGGGCTGTCGATCGTCGCCCAGATCGCCGAAGCCCACGATGCGACCGTGACCGTTCGGGCCCGTCCGGGAGGCGGCACCATCGCCCGCTTCGAGCTGCCGTCCACCTGACGTCGACGCGTCGCGCCGGAGCGGATTCTCGAAGAGTTCTTACGGTGCGGTAACCGGGGCTTTGCGACGCCGAGGGACTGTTGTTCCATGACAATCGTGACACTTCAAGCCTCCCAAGCGGTGTGCGATGCAGTGACCGTCGCACTCACCGCCCGCGTCTCCCCGGGCGTCGCTGCGCACGAGATCGCGGCGTACGCGCGACCCGAATCGATCGACCTCGCGCTCGCTCGCGTTCGGCGAGTGCTCGATGATCGACGCGGCGCCATCGGCGTTCAGGCAGAACACATCCTGCTCACCGCCGCCGCGCTCGTCGCACCCTGACACGATCAGAGCCGTTCGATGATGATGGCGGGGTCCGATCCGGCGCCGGCGCGCATCGTGATGAGCTCGAATTGCTGGTCGCGTGACCTCGAACAGACATGAGCTCGCAAGCAAGCAGGCGATCTCCGGACGCATGATTCGGTGGCGCGCTAGTCGCGGAGGAAGCCGTCGATGCCCGCGACTGCGAAGGTCCGTCGCACCGCGGGCGAGGCGGCCGTGATGATCATTTGTAGCCCGGCGCGGCGGGCGACGATGAGTTCACGGATCCCTCGGGAGTCGATGAACTCGACCTGGGACAGATCCAGGTCGATCGACGTCTCGCCGATGGCGATGAACGATGCCAGCGCTTGTCCGACGGTCGGGCCGGTCTCGATGTCGATCTCGCCGCGGATTGCGCATTGCGGGCGCCCGTTTTCCTGGGTGATGACCAGCGCGACGTTTGGAATGTCCATCTCGCTACCTCGCTCGGTCGCGGCCCGCCGAGAGTGTTATCTCGGCGGGCGCCGCTTGTTCAGTTCTTCAAGTTGGAGTCGGAGGTCTGCAACTTCGGCTTCGAGCTCGAGGATGCGACGTATCCCCGCCAGGGTCATGCCTTCGTCGGCCATCGCCGTGACCTGTTGGACGCGGGCGATCTCTGATCGGCTGAACCGCCGCTGGCCCCCGTCGGATCGTGCGGGTTGCACCACTTGTTCGGTGTCCAGTCGGCGAAGGAAGGCCGGCTGGACACCGAGCATCCCGGCGACTTGCCCGACGCTGTAGAGGGGAGCATGTTCGTCGTCGAACGGCAGTCGCATCTAGTGCATCCCCTCAGGCGGACTGCCCGACGCGTTCCCGCGCGTGCGAGTCGATCGCAGACTGCCCATTGGTCGACACGTTGATCGGCACGCGGCGGGGCTTGGCCCTCTCCGCCACCGGGAGTCGCAGGGTGAGCACGCCGTCGGCGTAGTCGGCGTCGATGCGGTCGGTGTCCAGTGTTTCGCCGAGGAACAGTTGCCGGCTGAAGGTGCCCTGAGGGCGCTCGCCCACCAGCATCTCGACGCCTTCGATGTCTGACCGCTGACGTTGGGCGTGGACGGTGAGCACGTTCTTCTCAACGGTGAGATCGATCGACGCCGGGTCGACACCGGGAAGGTCGAACTCCACGACGAACTCGTCCCCGCGCCGGTAGGCGTCGATGGGCATCGCTGCCGGGCGCGCCGGGGTGCCGAGCACTTGTTGCGCGAGACGGTCGAGGTCACGGAACGGGTCGGTACGCATCAGCATCGGTATCCCCTTTCTCAGTCGAATGGCGGGATACCTATAACTCGACTACCGAAAAACTGTCAAGTGGACTTATAAGTTTGGCCGCCTTCGCAGCGGGCACTCGTGGCCGCACATTGCGGTTCCGCGGGCTGTCGCCGTCGCTCGCTGGGTAGCGGATCGAGCACATGAGCATTTCTGCGGTGCTGTTCGACGTCGACGGGACGCTTGTCGACAGCAACTATCACCACACTCTGGCGTGGTCGCGAGCACTGCGCGCGCACGGACATCGGGTCCCCTTGTTCGTCGTCCACCGCCTGATCGGCATGGGCGGCTCTGAGCTGCTCGAGAAGCTGATCGGCCATCCGGACGCGACCGTCGAGGAGTCGTGGCGCCGCCACTTCGATGAGCTCCTACCCGAGGTCTTCGCCTTTGACGGGGCCGGTGCCCTTCTCCATGCGGTGCACGAACGGGGCGCGACGATCGTGTTGGCAACTTCGTCGCCTCAAGATCTTCTCAGCGAGATGCGAGCGAGGATCGACGCGGACGAAGCCATCCACGACGTCGTGACCTCGGGCGACGCCGACCGGGCAAAGCCGCACCCCGACATCTTCGAGATCGCGCTCGAAAAGTCAGGGGCACTCCGCGACGATGCCGTCGTAGTCGGTGACTCGGTGTGGGATGTAGGTGCCGCCACCAAAGCGCGGCTCCAGTGCATCGCGCTCGAGTCGGGGGGCTACAGCCGGGGCGAACTGGAGGCGGCCGGCGCGCATGTCGTCTACCGCGATCCGAACGATCTCCGCGCGCGCCTCGCCGAATGGATGAGATGACGACCGGAAACCGTTCGACCGAACGACGAGCACCTGACGAGCACACGGCGAAGAAAAAGCGCGAAGAGGAACCGCCCGCGAGAGGCGACGTCGACGGCGGTGAAAAACGGCGACCGCGTCGGTGCTGCTGGTCTTGTGCCTACGCGGCCGACCCAGTAGGTCGTCACCCCGAATGGGCGTGGGGGACGGCGACGTGTGGCGTGGCGTGAGGGCCCGCGATCCTGCGTTCCTCGATGGTCTTTCGAAGCTGGCGGGCCTTTCGGCTGGCGAGCAGGCTCGACTCGACGTTGACCAGCGTCGTGTAGCGGGCCGGGAGCAGGAAGTCCTTGCCACGGTCCGCGTACAACGCTTCGATCTGTTCCCGTACCACGTGCAACGCCGCTGTTTCCATGTCTTGATGGTGTACGCCGCGGCGTCACGGACGTAGAGGCGAAGGTCCCAAGGGGGGGTACGCGTTCGCGCTACCAGGTGAGCGAAGCAAATCGTTCCCCATAGAAAGGCGTCTCACGCGAGCGATGTTCGGAACTCCGCGAACATGTGGCCGGTGGGATGGGAGGCACTCGAGCATTGGGGCGACGGCGTCGTTCGCGTCGAACGGCTCACTGGCGGAGTTGGCATCAACGACGTGTGGAGCGTGCGCGTCAACGGGCAGCCTGCGGTCGGTCGTCTCGGCACCCGCAGCGACGCTGATCTCGCGTGGGAGACCGCGCTGCTGCGACACCTCGACCGTGAAGGGCTGACGGTGCCGGTCCCGATCCCGACCGCGGAGGGCCGGGACTTCGCCGACGGTCTGGTGGTGATGACCCACGTGGAGGGCGGACCGCCCGAGACGGAGGCCGACTGGCGTCGCGTCGCCGACACGCTCCGCCAGCTGCATCGGTTGACGCAGGGCTGGCCGCAACGCCCAGGCTGGCGGTCGTCGACCGACCTCCTGCAGGCCGAGACCGGGACGAAGATCGACCTCGGCGCGATGCCGGCCGAGGGCGTTGCTCGATGCCGAGCAGCGTGGGCGCGGCTGACCGAACGTCAGCGGTGCGTCGTCCACGGCGACCCCAACCCCGGCAACATCCGCATGACCGCCGATCGGGTGGCGATGATCGACTGGGACGAGTCGCACGTCGACGTTGCCGACCTCGACCTGGTGCTGCCCCACAACGCCGCCGATCTCGACGACGACGCGCATGACATCGCCGCGCAAGCGTGGGCAGCATGGGCAGCCGCCGTCTGCTGGGACGACGAGTACGCAGTCGAGCGGCTCGCCGAAGTTCGAGCGGTCTGAGTCGAGGTGCTCGAGCTGCTCGCGATGACGCTCGCGCATCTCAACGATGCGGAAGCCCGGCGCGAGGTCTCGCCCCGCGTTCCGCTGTTCCTTCTCGAGCAGTTCGGAATGAACACCGCCACCGCCTGCGCCTATTTGTTCGGGTCGATGTTCTGGTTGAGCCGGAACATGTTGGTCGGGTCGTAACTGCGTTTCAGCTCGACCAAGCGGTCGTAGTTCGGACCGTACGCTTCTCGCATGAATCCGGCGTCGTCGGCGGACATGTAGTTCATGTACCGGCGATCGGAGAGGTGCGGTCGCAACTGCTGCATCAGGGCCTGGGCCCAGGCGATGTTGGTGTGGGTGTCGGCCGGGTCGGCCCACTGAGCGATGATGAGCACGCTGAAGCCGGTGTCACGCCACGGATACGCAGTTGCAGTCGACGCGACGCGGGTGACCTCGCCGTGGAGGTGCTCGATGATGATGGCGCTCATGGGCGACGGCACCTGCGCATACGCGTCCAGGACGATGGCGATGACATCGTCGGACAGGTCGGTGAGAAACGCCGACTTCCAGTAGTTGAGCGCGCCCTTCGGGAAGCCGCCATCGAGCAAGGTGTTGACCACGGGGTAGGGCATCACCTGGACCGCGTCGACGACAGGCGAGCCGAAATCGCGCAAGGCCTTGATATCGGCGTGGGCCCGCTGGGGATCCTCGCCGGCGTGACACAGCGGGAGGGCAACGATCTTGTTGCCGGATCCGTCCGGTGCGTGCACGAGTCCGCAGGCGACGCCGACGTCGTCGGGCGCGTCGGCGGTGAATCGACGGAAGGCGTCGATGACGCCGGGACCGGCACCCAGGGGGTGGGCCAGGATCCCTCCAAGCACGGTGTCGAGCGGGTGGACGCGGAACTCGAGCGAAGTTGCTACGCCGAAGTTGCCGCCGCCGCCGCGAATTGCCCAGAACAGATCTTCGTGGCTGGTGTCGCTGGCCGTGAGGACGTCGCCGGCCGCGGTGACGACTTCGGCTGAGACGAGGTTGTCGACTGCCAGCCCGTGCTTGCCCATGAGCCACCCGAACCCGCCGCCGAGGGTGAGGCCCGCGATGCCGGTGCTCGACACCTGGCCGCCGGTGGTCGCGAGCCCGTGGGCGGCGGCGGCGTCGTTGAATTCGGCCCACGTCACGCCGGGCTGAGCACGAAGCGTGCGCGTTGCCGGGTCGACCGTGATGTCGCGCATCGGCGCCAGGTCGACCATCACCCCGCCTTCGGTGACCGCCTTGCCGGCCACGTTGTGGCCACCGCCCCGCACGGCCACCTCGCCGCCCGCCTCACGGCCGAGGCGGACGGCGTCGACAACGTCCGCCGTTGAAGTGCAGCGAGCGATGACAGCGGGGTGCTTGTCGATCATTCCGTTGTGGATGCGTCGCGCGTCGTCGTAGCCGGCGTCGCCTGGCTTCAGCAATGTGGTCATGTCCGGATCATGCGAGAGCGGCGTGTCAGTTGCGTGTCACCTCGCGAACCGCATCGACCGCCACGCCCACGACCTCGGCCTCATCGAGGTCGGCACCGGCGAGCGCCAGCCGGCCGACCTCGGCATCGCCCAACTCCGATCGCAACCTGGAGGCGGCCTCGAGCAGCGCTGCCTCCGATACTGGAAAGCGGCCCGCGCTACGACGCGGCGACATAGCAGCGCCGTACAGCAGCGCGGCCTCCCGGTAGGCGCCGACGAGCGTCAACACCTCGATCACGCGCACGAGGTCGCGAGGCAGGATGCCCGTCCTTGT
>JBEEGD010000346.1:0-11399 GCA_041166685.1 Acidimicrobiaceae bacterium
GGCGACCGCAATCCGGTCGAGGAGCTCGAGGCCTGTCTCCGCGCGATCGAGGGCAGCGATCTCAACGCGTTCTGTCATCTCGACGCCGATGTGGCTCGAGCGCGCGCCGCTGACGCGGACGTGCAGCTGCCGTTCGGGGGGGTTCCTGTCGCGGTGAAGGAACTCGAGCCAGTCGCCGGGTGGCCGTACACCGAGGCGTCGCTGGTGTTCGCCGATCGCGTGGCCGATCACGACTCGACCCAGATCCAGCGGTTGCGCGCAAGCGGGGCGAACCTCTTCGGTCAAACCACTGCGTCGGAGTTCGGTGGACTCAACGTGAGTGTCACGAAGCTGCACGGTGTCACCCGCAATCCTTGGGACAAGACACGGACGACGGGAGGGTCGTCAGCCGGTTCGGCCGCCGCGGTCGCGGGAGGTCTCGTGCCGATCGCGAGCGGTGGCGACGGTGGCGGGTCGATCCGCATCCCCGCGGGTTTCAACGGCTTGTTCGGCATGAAGGGAACCGCGGGACGCATCCCACGCGGTCCCGACGTACTCATCGGTCCGATGACGGTGGTGGTCGGCTGCCTCGCCCGATCCGTGCGCGACGCGGCGCGCTGGTACGACGTGTGCAACGGCTATGACAGTCGCGACCCCTATTCGTTGCCGCGGGTCGAAGGGTGGGAACGCGGCCTCGGATCACATGATCTGACGGGGAAGCGTGCGGTGATCGCACCGAACCTTGGTTCCGCGATCATCAACCCCGCAGTCGAGGAGACGGTGCGCGAGGTGGGTGAAGCGCTGGCGAAGGACGCGGGTCTCCAGCTCGTCGACGTCCCGGTGACGCTGCCCGGTCTCGGGCTCGAGTGGGCCATCGCCAACCTCGCGACCCTGCTGGTCGACCTGGGCGACCGGTGGCCAGAGTGCAAGGACGACCTCTCCATGGAGATCGCGTTCGGGCTCGAGGTGGCGACGTCGATGTTGAACCTCGAGATGGCGGCCACCAGCGAACGCAACCGCCGATTCGCGAACGAGACGATGGCCGACGTGTTCGACCAGGTCGACTTCATCATCTGCGCCACCAATCCGGATGTCGCCTATCCCGCCGAGGTGACGCTCAACACGCTTGTGGGCGGCGTTCAGGTCGGTCCCGAGAACAACGGCGCCCTCACGATCCCGGCCAACATCTGTGGCAACCCGGCGTGCTCGATTCCGGCCGGCACGGTCGACGGGCTGCCGGTCGGACTCCAGGTGATCGGCCGCCACCACGAAGATGCTCTCCTGCTCGACCTCGCCCGAGTCCTGGAACGGGAGCGCCCCTGGCCCCTCGTGGCGCCGGACGCCCCCGTCTGACCAACGAAATCCCACTGGGATTTGGGAACCGGCCCGCTTCACTGTCACACCCCCCGGGGACACTGGTGGCATGGAACGACAGCTCAAGCTGCTCGACACCAGCGACTCGCTCGAGCCTGAGTGGCAGCTCGACGACGACACCAAAGAGGTCGGCAAGCGCGGCGTCGCTGCCGCACGAGCCGCCCTCCAGCAGGCACGCCGGCGGGCCATGACTGCTGATCGTCGTCACGACGCCGCCTAGCAGTAGCGTCATCGCCGATGGGGATCATCGGCTGGATCGTCGTCGGTTTGCTCGCTGGCGGTCTCGCTCGCATGGCCACTGGGTCCGAGAAGCGGGGCTGCCTCGGCACCATGGTGATCGGCGTGCTCGGCGGGGTCATCGGAGGCGCGCTGTTCAATGCAGCGGGCGACGAAGGCATCACTGACTTCGGGATCTGGTCGATCCTCGTCGCGTTCGTGGGCGCCTGCGCGTTGCTGTTCATCCTGCAGGCGCTCGGCGTTGCGAACCGTCGCCGCTGACCCTCACTTGGGCACGGGTTCCGGTGCCCTCCTAGGCTTCTCGCATGCCTGATGCAAACGAAGTCGTCATCGTCGAAGCCGTCCGCTCCCCCGTTGGCCGCAGAGGCGGGGGGCTGTCGACCTTCCACTCCGCCGACTTGCTGTCGATCGTGCAGAAGGAGCTCATCGAGCGGTCCGGCATCGATCCAGGCGAAGTCGGACAGGTCATCGGCGGTTGCGTGAGCCAGGTCGGCATGCAGGCCTTCAACATCACCCGCACCGCGTGGCTCGCCGCGGGCCTGCCGATCTCGGCGGCCGCGACCACCGTCGACAGCCAGTGCGGGTCATCGCAGCAAGCGACCAACATGGCCACGAGCTTGGTGGCCTCGGGGGTTGTGGACGTTGCAGTCGCGTGTGGCGTCGAGCTGATGAGCCGGGTGCCGATGGGGTCGAGCTTGGGTGAGGGTGTCGGCAAAGCCGTCCCCAAGTCGTACTTCTCGCGCTACGAATGGACGACGCAGTTCGAGGGCGCCGAGCGGATCGCCGACAAGTGGGGCATCACACGCGACGAGACCGACCAACTCGGCGTCGAGTCACAGGCGCGCGCCGCCCGGGCGTGGGCCGAAAGTCGGTACGACACGCAGATCGTCGGGGTCGACGCGCCAGACCTCGGCGACGACGGCAAGCCGACCGGGTCGACGCACCGCGTTGCACGCGACGAGGGCTTGCGCGAGACCACGCTCGAAGGCCTCAAAGGTCTCAAGCCCGTTGCCCGCCCCGATGGCGTCCACACCGCGGGCTCCTCGTCACAGATCTCCGACGCGGCTGCCGCGGTGCTGATCATGACCCGCGCCAAAGCCGACGCGCTCGGTCTGCGGCCGCGTGCTCGCGTCGTCGACACGTGCCTCGTTGGCAGCGACCCGGTCCTCATGCTCACCGGACCAATCGACGCCACCCACCGACTGCTCGAGCGCACCGGCATGACGATGAACGACATCGATCTCACCGAGATCAACGAGGCCTTCGCCTCGGTCGTGCTCGCGTGGGAGCGCGAGCTCAGTCCCGATCACGAAAAGGTGAACCCAAACGGCGGCGCCATCGCGCTCGGACACGCGCTCGGCTCGACCGGAGCGGTCCTCATCACCAAGGCGCTGCACGAGCTCGAACGCACTGACGGCACGAACGCGCTCGTCACCATGTGCTGCGGCGGCGGCCTCGGCACCGGCACCATCCTGCAGCGGGTCTAACGACTCTGCAAGCCGCCGCCGGGTTCATGTGCGTGGCACTCGGCGTTCTGCACTTCCTGGATCGCGAACGCCATCCGCACACCACGCGGTCGTATTACTTCGGCTCCTGGATCCCCCGTTCGTCCGCAACTCGGGCGGGTCTGGCCGTGCTCGAGGTAGGTGTCGGCTTTGTGCTTCTGTTCACCGCATGAAACTGGGCTTGCAGCTCGGCTATTGGGGCGCGCAGCCGCCGATGGATGCCGTCGAACGAATCCTTGAAGCCGAGCGGTTGGGTTTCGATGCGGTGTTCACCGCGGAAGCGTGGGGATCGGACGCGTTCGGTCCGCTCGCATGGTGGGGCTCCCAGACATCGACGATCCGGTTGGGCACGTCCATCGTGCAGATCTCCGCGCGGTCGCCAGCATCGTGCGCCATGCACGCACTGACGATCGATCACCTGTCGGGTGGACGCATGGTGCTGGGGTTGGGAGTGTCCGGCCCGCAGGTGGTCGAGGGCTGGTACGGCGGGCCGTTCGGCAAGCCGCTGGCGCGCACGCGGGAGTACTTCGACATCGTCCGCCAAGTGCTCGCGCGCCAAGGTCCTGTCGAGAGCAGGGGCCCGCACTACCCGTTGCCCTACGAAGGCCCCGGGTCGCTCGGGCTCGGCAAACCGCTGAAGCCGATCACACACCCGCTGCGCGCCGATCTCCCGATCTGGCTCGGCAGCGAGGGGCCGAAGAACGTGGCCCTCACCGCAGAGATCGGCGACGGGTGGTTACCCATCTACTACGCGCCGAAGGTCGCTTCCCTCTACCGCGAGTGGCTCGACGAGGGGTTCGCCCGCCCCGGCGCGCGGCGCACGGCCGCCGACTTCGAGATCGCCACCAACTGCTCGGTCGTGGTGACCGACGACGTCGACACAACGCTCGACGCGATGCGACCGACCCTCGGCTTCTACATCGGAGGGATGGGTGCGCGCGACATGAACTTCCACAAGCAAGTGTTCGCCCGAATGGGATACGAGAAGGAAGCGGAACAGATCCAGGACCTGTTCTTCGAGGGTAAGCGCGACGAGGCCATCGCCGCCGTGCCGCGGGAAATGGCAGCAGACATCTCGCTGGTCGGCTCGGTCGAGAAGATCCGCGACGAGCTACAGCTGTGGGAGGAGGCCGGCGTCACGATGTTGGTGATCGGCGGCGGCAGCGTCGATCAACTGCGCCACGTCGCCGAAGTAATCCTCGGCTAAGAGCGATAGTGCGGCTCGACCAGCGTCCGCACGGCGCGCTCGAGCTCGCGCGTGACGAACGCGAAATCGTTGCGGCCGTTGGCCCACGCCACCAGCGTGGAGTACCAGACGTGACCAAGCACGGCGAGGATGTCGGCGCGCATTTGCGGGTCGAGCGCAGCAAGGATCTCGTCACCCATGGAGCCGATCTGTCGTTGCACCTCGAGCGAGCTCTGACGCACCCCCGCATCCGACGAGGACAGAGCGCGCACCAGGGCCATGCTCAGCTTCGGTTGCCGCTGCATGGCGTGACACGCGCGGTGCAACACGTCGACCAGCTGGTCCGCGGCTGTGGCGCCCCGGGGCGGCGACTGCGCGACACGCCCCCGTAGCCGCGCCGTCCACTCGGTCATGGCCGCGGCGAGCAGGTGATCCTTCGAGGAGAAGTAGCGATAGATGGTGGCGAGTGCGACGTTGGCAGTGGCCGCGACATCGCGCATCTGCACCGCGTCATAGCCCCGCTCCGCGCCGAGTTCGAACGCGGCGTCGATCACCCGCTGGCGGCGATCACGTTGCTCGACCGTGAGCTCGGTGGGACGGTCGTCGGTCTGGGGACGGCGGCTCACGGCAACCCAGTCGGCAACTCGCGAAACGGCACTGCCTTGTCGACACGCGGCTCGGGCGGCAGTCCCAGCACGCGCTCGCCGATCACATTGCGTTGGATCTCGTCGCTTCCGCCCGCGATCCGGATCGCCGGCGCGCCCAGGAACGACTGTTGCCATGCACCGAGGAGAGGTGCGTCGTCGCCGACCAACATCCCGGCGCTGCCTTCGATCTCGAGCGCGAGCTCGGCGTTGCGCTTGAGGTTCCAGGCGGCGGCCAGCTTCGCGATCGACGCCGTCGGTCCCGGCACGCCCCCCTGGCTGGCCTCGGTGCGAATGCGCAGGCCGACGAAGCGGGCGATCTCGGCGCGAGCATGGGCCCCGGCGATCCCCTGGCGCGTGACAGGGTCGTCGTTCGCACCGTGCGAACGGGCCAACTGGACCAGGTCGGCCGGACCGAGTCCGCGTCGCACTGAGCTGCCCATGAACGTCCGCTCGTTGGCGAGCGTGGTCATCGTCACCGCCCAGCCGCCGTTCACCTCACCCAGGACGTTCTCGTGCGGGATCCTCACGTCGGTGAGGAAGACCTCGTTGAACTGCGACCCTCCCGTCATCTGACGCAGCGGTCGCACCTCGATGCCTGGTGTTCGCATGTCGAGGAGGAAGTACGTGATGCCGCGGTGCTTGGGCTGATCGACGTCGCTGCGAGTGAGGAGAATTCCCCAGTCGCTGAAGTGCGCGCCCGAGGTCCAAACCTTTTGGCCGTTGACGACCCACTCATCGCCGTCACGAACCGCTCGGGTGGAGAGCCCAGCCAGATCGCTACCCGCGCCCGGTT
Organism: Acidimicrobiaceae bacterium; assembly: GCA_041166685.1. Taxonomy (GTDB): domain Bacteria; phylum Actinomycetota; class Acidimicrobiia; order Acidimicrobiales; family JACDCH01; genus DASUCS01. The sequence goes on from JBEEGD010000346.1 coordinate 5,722, forward strand.
CGCTGAACAGCTGGCACCACACCTCGTCGCCCCGCAGCATGGGACGCAGATACCGCTCCTTCTGCTTGTCGCTGCCGTGGGCGATGATCGTCGGCCCCGCCATGCTGATGCCGACCGCGAACGCGCCACCCACCACGCCGACGCGTGCCGCTTCCTCGGCGAAGATCGCCGCCTGTCCGGGGGTGCCGCCGCGACCGCCGTACTGCTTCGGCCAGGTGATGCAGGCCCACCCGTGGTCCGCCAAGAAGCTCTGCCACACCTTCGACGTGGCGACCCAGCTCGCGTCCTCTTCGGGCGAGCCGCCAGCCGCGGCGCGCGCTGCGGCCACAGCATCGGGTTGCGCGAGCCACGCCTGCACCTCGGCGCGGAACGCGATGTCTTCGGAGCTCTCGTCGAAGTCCATCTACCGCCGTTCAGCTATCCCGACTTCTCCCCTTCAAAACGACACACTTCTGTGTCGTTTTGAAGGGAGAAAACGCATCAGTTCGACGTCTGAAACCGCACCGGCAGGTGCTTGATGCCGCCGATGAAGTTGGAGCGCAAACGGTCCGGCGGCCCGAGCTGTTCGACCTTCGGCACGCGCCGCACGAGTTCCTCGAACAGCACGTGGATCTCCATCCGGGCCAGCTGCGCACCCAAGCAGAAGTGCGGACCGCCTCCACCAAACGCAACGTGATGGTTGGGATCACGTTCGATGTCGAAGCGGAACGGATCGTCGAAGACGTCCTCGTCCCGGTTGGCTGAGATGTACCACAGGCTGATCTTGTCGCCCGCCTTGATGGTCTGATCGCGCAGTTGGAAGTCCTTGGTTGCGTTACGCCGGAAGTACATCACTGGCGATGCCCATCGCAGGATCTCCTCGGTGGTACCCGCGATGTGCTTCTCCGGATCGCTGACGAGCCGGTCGTACTGCTCCGGGTTCTCGAGGAACGCGTTCATCCCGTGGGCGATGGCGTTGCGCGTGGTCTCGTTGCCGGCGACCGACAGCAGGAGAAAGAAGAGGTTGAAATCCATGTCGGACAGCGATTCGCCGTCGACCTCGCTCGAGAGCAACGCGCTGATGATGTCGTCCTGCGGCTTTGACCGGTGCTTCTCCGCGAGCTGCTGTGCGTACATGAACATCTCGATCTGCGCATTGGCGACCTCGGCCGCGTCGACGAGATATTCGGGGTCCTCTGACCCGATCATGCGGTTCGACCACTCGAAGATCTTGTGCCGATCTTCCCGCGGTACGCCGATCAGCTCTGCGATGACCTCGAGTGGCAGCTCCGCGGCGATGTCGACGACAAAGTCGCACGGATCCTTCGCCAGGGCGTCGTCGAGAATGTCGTTCGTCAGTTGGCGAATGCGGGGCTCGAGCTCCGCGATCATCCGGGGCGTGAAGCCCCGGTTCACGAGCTTGCGATAACGAGTGTGATCCGGCGGGTCCATGAAGAGCATGAGGTTGCCCTCGGCTTGGGCGGCCTCCATCTCGCTGATCTCCCGCTGCTCGAGGCCCACCACGCCCCCCATCGCCGCGGACGACGAGAACGTGCCCGCATCGCGGTTGCACGTGATCACGTCGGCGTGCTTGCTGATGACCCAGAAGCCGGGGCCATCGGGCTCTTCGTGGTGGAAGACGGGTGCGTTGTTGCGCAGCCAGGTGAACCACTCGTGCGGGATGTCTTGCGTGAAGCGATCCCGGTCGAGCAGGTCGATGTCGTTCGCGTCCAACTCTCGATCCCCTCAGTGTCCTTTGAACTGTGGCTCGCGCTTCTCCATGAAAGCGAGCGGCCCTTCCTTGGCATCATCGCTCATGAACACAGGCATGCCGATCTCGGAGTCGATCTTCATCGCTTCCGACTCAGGCAGGCACTCCGTCGCTCGCAGCGCCCGCAGCACCGCCTGTACGGCCACCGGGCCGTTGCTCGCGACCTTGGCGGCAACCTCGCGAGCTCGCTCGAGCGCCATGCCGTCGGGCACGACTTCGCCGATCAAGCCGATCTCCTTGGCCTCCGGGGCCAGAATGTGGCGGCCGGTGAGCAGGATGTCCGCCGCGACCGCGTACGGAATCTGACGGCGGAGGCGCACGACTGACCCGCCCAGCGGGTACAGGCTCCACCGCACCTCAGAGACGCCGAAGCGCGCGCTCTCACCCGCGATGCGGATGTCCGTGGCCTGCAGGATCTCCGTCCCACCAGCGACCGCCGGACCCTCGACCGCCGCGATCAGGGGCTTGTCGAGCAGGAACCCCTTGAGCAGAGGTTTGATGACACCACTCGCGATCTCTGACGTGCTGTCGCTGGCCTGCGCGAAGGCGTCGCCCGGATGCGACTGCGTCATCGCCTGCAGGTCGGCACCGGCGCAAAAGCAGCCGCCCGCGCCGGTGAGGATCACGACCCAGATGTCCGGGTTGGCGTTGACCTCGTCCCAGCACTCCGACATCTTCGCCATCATCGACGGCGACAGCGCGTTGCGGCGCTCTGGGCGGTTCATCGTGAGGATGAGTACGTGTTCGTCGCGCTCGACGAGGAGGTGTTGGTCCTCGGGTGTCGTCGCGCCGCTCACGGCTTCGTGTTCCTCAAGACCCACATGGCGAAGAATTGCGACGCGCCGCCGTACGCATGACCGAGCGCGGTGCGCACATCTTCGACCTGATGCTCACCGGCGAGCCCGCGGACCTGCAATGCCGCTTCGGCAAATCTGAGCATCCCCGACGCACCGATCGGGTTCGACGACAGGACACCGCCGGAAGCGTTAACCGGCAGGTCGCCGTCGAGGGCGGTGACGCCATCCTCGGTCAGCGTCCATCCCTTGCCGATGTCCGCGAAGCCGAGGTTCTCCATCCACATCGGCTCGTACCAACTGAACGGCACGTAGCACTCGACTGCGTCGATCTCATCACGCGGGTTGGTGATGCCGGCCTGCGCGTACACGTCCGCTGCACAGTCCTGCCCGCCCTTCGGGTTCACTGGATCGCGGCCGGGGAACTGACCGAGCTCACTGCGGATCGCGGTGCCGTGCACCCACGCAGGCGGCTTGCTCGCAGCGTCGCCACCCTTTTCGTTGGTGAGGACCATCGCGCAGGCCCCATCCGATGCCGGGCAGGACTCGAGGCGACGCACCGGCTCCCACACCATCGGCGAGTCGCGCACCATCTCGAGCGAGATGTCAGGGACCTTCAGGTGGGCGTACGGGTTCTTCATCGCGTTGAGCCGATCCTTCACCGCCACCATCCACCCGACGTATTCGGGCGCGTTCGAGCGGGCGATGTAGGCGCGGATGTGCGGCGCGAAGTAGCCGCCGGCTCCGACGCCGCCGCTGCGACCGCCCGACAGACCCCAGGTCGTGTCACCTTCAGATTGCTTCTCGAACGCCACGGTGAGCACGCGTTCGCGGACCCCGGACTGGATCAGGTGCGACGCGACGATCGCGGTCGACCCGCCGACGCTGCCGGCCGTGTGCACTCGCATGATCGGCTTCCCCGCAGCGCCGAGCGCGTCGGCCAGGTAGAGCTCGGGCATCATCACGCCTTCGAAGGAGTCGGGCGCGGTACCGATCACCACCGCGTCGACGTCCTTCCAGTCCATCTCTGCGTCCTCGAGCGCGCGGACGCTGGCCTCGCGCAGCAGGCCGGCGAGCGACACGTCGTCGCGCACCTTCACGTGATGCGTCTGGCCGACGCCAACGACCGCACATCGTTCGGCCATCAGGCGTCTCCTTCCAGAACGCACACGAGGTTCTGCTGCAGGCACGGACCCGAGGAGGCATGACCCAGCGTGCGCTGTTTGCCGTTCTCGTTGATCTGGCGGAACGCCTCGCCGATGCGGATGAGGCCGCTCACCATGATCGGGTTGGCAACAAGCGCGCCGCCTGAGGGGTTCACGTCGACGTCGTCACCGAGGCCGAGCGCTTCGCGCAGGATGAGCTCCTCGTGACTGAACGCGGCCGCGAGCTCAGCGACCTCGATCGGCGCGTTGGCCACTCCGGCGTTGGCCGCGGCCAGCGTGGCGGAAGCGGAGATGGTGAGGTCGCGCACACCCGGGTAGTGCGGATCGATGCGGTGGTCGATGCCGCGAATCCACGCTGGGCGCTCACACACCTCGCGGGCCCGCTCGCCGGCGACGAGGATCGCCGCTGCGGCCCCATCGGAAACCGGCGGGCAATCGCTCGGCCGTAGCGGCGAAACGAGGTAGGGCTCGCTGAGCAGTTCGTCCGCCGTGACGTCGCCGCGCACCTGCGCGTTCGGGTTGGCTTGCGCGCTACGGCGCGCCCGCGCGGCCACCTCGGCGAGGTCGCTCTCCTTCGCGAGGCCGGCGTCGAGCAGCGCACGGGCCTGCAACGCGGCGAGGGACACGTGATCTGCCCACAGCGGCATGAGGTAGTACGGGTCGTTCTGCAGACAGAGGATCTCGCGAAGATCGCCGCGCGACGACACTCCTGACGAGAACACCAACGCCACGTCGACGTCGCCGTGCTGGAGGCGTACCCAGGCCTCGTACAACGCGAACGCCCCGTCCATCTCGACGTGCGACTCACTGATCGGCGGCCACGCGCCTGTGGCCTCGAGGTTGCTGACGAAGGCGAACGGCGCGCCCGCGAGGTAGTCGGCGCTGCCCGAGCACGTGAACCCGATGTCCTTACGGGTGAGGCCTGAGCGTTCGATCGCCGTCGTGATGACGGGATAGAGCATCTGCGTCTCGGTCTCCTCGACCGCAGCCTGTGATGGCGCCTGCGCAAACGACACGATCGCGACATCGCGCATCAGAGCTGATGACCTTCGTAGACCTCAGGCCCTGCGTCCGGCTCACCCGTCGGCTTGAACCCGGTGATCGCGCTACCGAAGCCCCAGCCCCGCAAGTCGTCGGCGCTGCGCTGGTCCTCGGGCGCCCACACCGCCTCGACTCTCATACCCATGCGGATCTCGGGAAGAACGACATCGAGCAGTCGCTGTTGTCCGATGGTGCCACTGGCTCCGTCGAGCAGGATGCTCGCGAGCGCGTAGTCGTCCCGCTCCTTCTGGCCGTGGTACTGGATCGGTGTCAAGACCGTCCAGGAGGTGACCACCCCGCGGTCGTCCACCTGCACTTCGTCGGCCTTGCTCGTCTCGAGCACGCAGATCGGACAGAAGCCTTTCGGCGGCACGTAGACCCGGGCGCACTGCGGGCACTTGTGGCCGGTGACCCGTCCGGCCTGCATGTTGCGACCGAACTCCGCACTCACTGGTGCCGTGCGAATCTCGTAGTCGAGCGAGATCACCTGCTGCATGAACTTGATGTCGTCCGCCACTATTCGGCCTCGAAGCATTCGATGTCGCTGATGTGACCGATGCGTTCGCCCTTCCAGCGGACCTTCACCCGCATTCCGGTCGACACTGCATCCGCGCTCAGGGCATCGAGCGCGTGCAGCAAGGTCGTGTCGGCGCCATCGATCTGTACCAGCGCCCACGCGAAGGGTCGGTCGAGCGGGTGCTTGCGCAACGGCTCGGCCACCCACGACCAGCTCCGCACGGTGCCGGTGTCGCCGAGCTCGACGATGTCGTCGACGGCGGCGCCGGTCTCCGGGTCGTACTCGAGCGGCGGGCAGAGCACCCGCCCGGCGGCGGTCCGGCTGGCGACGATTTTGCGGTCGCGCAGCCCGGTCAAGAACGCTCCGACCACCGGCCCGACGCTCCGGCGGTACGGGAGCTCCATCGTGAA
>JBEEGD010000347.1:0-3480 GCA_041166685.1 Acidimicrobiaceae bacterium
CGCAGCCCGACACCGCGCGGCGCGCCCGCTGGAATACAGACGCCGTCGTCGTCGACCAGCACGATCAACTGATGGTTGCGCTCGACCGTCACCGTGCAATGGGTCGCGTTCGCGTGCCGCACTGCGTTGGTCATTGCTTCGACCGCGACGCGATAGGCCGCCAGCTCAACCGCGGACGGAAGCTCAGCGTCGAAAGACGATCCGTTGACGGCAATTACCACGCCGCTGCCGTTGACCGCTCGCCCCCCGATTTGGGTCGCCTGCGCTCGCAGCGCGCCGACGAGGCCGAGGTCGTCGAGCGCCGGCGGTCGCAGGTCGTAGACCAGGCGACGGATGTCGACGATCGACTCCTGTATCTCCGTCTCGAGATCTCGGAGCAGCGACGACAACTCGGGGTCGTCGTGGAGTCGGTCGGCGGCCGCCCCGAGGCTCAACGACACGGTGGCCAACGTGGGGCCCAGCCCGTCGTGGAGGTCGCGGCGAATTCGGCGGCGTTCCTCCTCGCGGGCATGCACGAGCACCGCACGCGACTGCAGCAGTTCCTGCGCCAGCGCGGCGTTATGGGCGACCACCCCCGCTTGGCGGGCGAACGCTGTGAGGAGCTCGTGCTCGTTAGTCCGGAACAGTTCGCGCTCGCTGCGTTGCGCGACGACCAGCGCGCCGAGATGCTCACCCTGGAACGTCAGGGGGAACCGCTCCACTGGTGTCCCGTCGGTGCCCGAGCGCGCGGCCTCGATGGTCGTGTCACCGGCGTCGAGCTCGACCGCGACGAACGGGACGCGCAGCTGGGCCCGGAGCGTGTCGGCCACCAGTTGCAATGCGCGGTCTCCGGGTGGCGCCTGCTCGAGTCGGGAGCCGAGCGCGGTGATGACCTCGTAGCGGTTGGTTCGGTTGCCGAAGACGCGCCGCGTGACGACCCGTTCCGTCCAGGCGTGCGCCGGCAGCAGACCGATGGCGATCAACCCGGTGGCGACACCAGGACCGATGCCCGACCCCTGCTGTACGAACACCGAGAACAACTCGACCACGCCGACGTACGCCCCGACCGCCATCGCCGTGAGCAACGAGTACACGGTGACGCGCCGCACCACGACGTCGATGTCGAGTACGTGGTGGCGTAACACGCCGATCGCGAGAACAACCGGCACCGCAGCCATCGTCCACACTTCGAACGCATCGGCGGCTGACCAGAAGCCATCGCCATACGCCTCGGAGTAGAGCGAGTTGAGTGACGGCACCGCGAGCACCACGAGCCCGGCCGCGAAGGGAAGAAAGCGGGTGCGTTCCGACCGCTCCATTCGGAGGACGCGCACGAGCATCGTCGACAAGGCGACGAGCGACAGGACATAGATCGCGCGATGCCCCCACGGCAGCACGCGCTCGGCCAACTTCGCGCTGCTCTCGGGTGGTTGTCCCTGGAAGAAGTCGAAGGTGAACAGGCGACTGTGCGCGACGCACGTCACGGTGACCGCGACACACGCGACCGAGAACAGCGCCTTGTCCCACCAGCGTCTCGGCCACCCAGTCGGGAACACGATCGGCGCGAGCAAGACAAACGCGCCGCGGCAGGCGATCCAACCCCAGGTCGAACCGTGCAGGATCACCTTGCCCAGCCCGACGCGGTCTGGTGTGTTGAGAAACATCCAGTCGAGGATCGCTGCACCCGAGAACGTGGCGAACGAGAACAGGCCGCCTGCGAGCAGGATCCAACCGAGCGGATGGTCGCTGCGGCGGTGGGCGACGTATGCACCGACGAGCACCGCGGTCACGCCGATGGCGAACTGGTTGCCGGCGTACGGGTTGCCATGCTCGTCGACGGCTACATACGCGGCTAGGCCGGTACCTGCGAGGGCGAAGCCAGCGATCGCCACAACGATCGCTGCGCCTGCCCACCTCGAGGACCGAGTCGTCGCCACGCCTTCGACACAGTACGACTCGGCCTTCGCGCGGGCAGGGGACTCGCGTCCCGTTGTCGTCCCGGATGTTCGGGACCCTGCACCGTTCCGCCGGGACACGAGCGCGTCGTACAACTCCACAGTGCCGGCACCGCGCTGCGCACAAGGGAGGGATCACGTCAAATGTCCGTATCAACACGAACGCTCGCGGCCACGGTCGCGGCGATGATCATCTTCGACACCATCTGGGTACGGGCGCCGTTCCTCGCCATCCTGGCGTTGCCGTTCATCATCACGGCGTGGCGCTACCGCGACGGTCGCACCTCGACCCGCATCGCGCTCGGTCTGTGGTGTGCCCTCTACGTGCTGATCGCCGTCACCTACGCGATCGGCAACGGGATGAACTCCCCGAAGGAACCCAACCAGGCAACCGAGACGATCAGCGTGGGTGACTTCGTCGGGGTGTACCTCGCCGGACTCGTCGCGGCATGGCTCGGAGTTCAGGTGTTCAGCGGCCTGCGCCGCCGCGACCGTGTTGCACAGCGGATGGTGTCGGCATGAGGCGGGCGCAAAGGATCGGCGGCGCGTTGGCATTCACCGTCTGCGTCGTCGTAGGCACCGCGGCGTCGGCACACGCCGCAGGTGGAAACGGTGTATCGGTGTGCAGCTTCGCCACCGGACCGAGCGGCCCGTACAACCTCGGCGAGAGCCTTCGAGCCCGTCAACCCTTCGGAGGCGACAACAACCCCGGCTTCGCCGGTCCGGGCTTCAGCCCGTTCTGTCAACCCCCGAAGTAGTCGTCGCACACCGGCAACCGTTGACACCTCGCGTGTCCAATGCGGTAGTCAGCGACAGCTGCGGCACGCGGTCGCCGCACGCCGCTTCTCCGACCTCGACACCCCGCGCTCCTCCGCGGCAAGTCGTACCATGCGGCGTGTGGGGGGACTCGTTTTGCTCATTGGCGCTGTTCTCGTTGCGGTCGTGGCACTGTCGGTCATCCGAGGACGAGCCGCACGACCGCTCTTCGTTTTCCGGGCCCACAAAAAGACGGGAAACCGTTGGGACATCCTGAAATGGCTAGCTGTGCTGCCCCTCATCCCGGCTGGACCGCTCCTGTTGTTCGGCCTCACGTGGTTCGTTCCGGGACTACTGGCGGGAGGGATGGCCTTCGTCGCAGTCGCATTCCTGATCTGGCGCGTGTTTGCTCAGCAGTGGCCGCTCGCTCGTCCCTAATCGCCCTCGCCACCCGACCCTTGTAGCGCGGGCCGGCTGATGTTCGCGACCGGCGTCACCGGTAGGCCACGCGAGAAGGAGCGTGATCGCCAAGAGTTCAGACGAAGGTCGTGCGGTTTCTACGATCGCGGGTGGACACCAGAGGGGGGATTCACATGCCGACGCCGACCTTCCAGCAGCTCCGCCAGTTCCGCGTGGACTACGTGGATTCCTGGAACCAGGGCGACAAGGAACGCTTTGCTGCCAACTGGCGCCAGTTCCTCGCCGACGACGACGCGTTCCAGATGTTCGATCCGGTGGGCACGCCGATGAAACGGGGCCTGGTCGGCTGCGCGCTGGAGCCGTTCGACCT
>JBEEGD010000348.1:0-16869 GCA_041166685.1 Acidimicrobiaceae bacterium
GGCAGCGCGGTCGTGAGCACGCCGATCAACGCCTCGGGATCAAAGGCATGCAACGCCGCGGCCCGGCCCAGCGTGCGCCACAACACGTCGGTCCTGCGCAGCCCATTCGGCCCGTTGGTGAACGCACCGGCGACGAGAAACCACCAGCGTCGGCCGGTCGCATCCGTCGCGGCGAGGTCGACGGCGACCGGCGCGCCCCGGCGCGGCTTGCGGTCGGGCACGATCTCGACGAACCCGGCTTCGTCGAGGAGGTGTCCCGCGACCTTGCCCGCTTGCTCGAACGGAGCGGTGACCACGAGCGCGCGTTCGGCTTCGACGCGGGCCCGCGCCGCTGCGACATAGCCCTCATCGGTGTCGTAACCGATGAAGTGCCGGCCGGTTCGCACCGCGGCCACCGCGGCCGAGCCGGCACCCATGAAGGGATCGAGGACGAGCTCGCCGGAGAACGTGTACAGCTCGATCAAGCGCTGCGGGAGCTCGACGGGGAAGGGAGCTGGATGTCCGACGCGCTTGGCGGATTCGGCGGGAAGGTCCCAGACATCGAGCGTGGCGTCCATGAACTCGTCGGCACCGATCGAGGCGTCGCCTCCGTGCGCGCGATCGAAGCGGCCCTTGCTGGCGATGACGACGCGTTCGGTGAGATCGCGCAGCGTCGGGTTGGTCGGGCTGCGGAATGAGCCCCATGCGCAACTGCCGCTGGCACCGACGGCTTTGCGCCACACGATCTCGCCCCGCAGCAACAAGCGGAGTCGATCCTGCAGGATCGCGGTCACATCGGCCGCCAACGATCGAAATGGGCGCCGGCCGAGGTTGGCGACGTTGACCGCGATCCGCCCGCCTGGTTCGAGCACGCGCACGCACTCGGCGAACACATCTTCGAGCATCTGCAGATACTCGATGTACGAGCCAGGGATGTGGCCCTCTCCCAGCGCGGACTCGTACTCCTTGCCGGCGAAGTACGGCGGTGAGGTCACCACCAACGCAACCGACGCCTCGGCCACGTCCGTCATGTCGCGGCTGTCGCCCACGATGATCTCGTCGACCACCTTGGGTTCGTTGACGGTGTCGTCCCTCGAGATCTCCGGCGGAATGAACCGCGCGTAGAAAGCGGAGGAGTCGTGACCCTCCCGCTTCGACACGCCGAACGCCGAGGTCGCGGTCGGCCGACGTCGGCGCGCTGTCACCTACGAAGATTAGGGCAGGGTGAGGATCTCCGGGCCGTCCTCGGTGATGGCGATGGTGTGCTCGAAGTGGGCCGACAGCGAGCCGTCGGCGGTCACGACGCTCCACTCGTCATCGAGGACCTTGGTCTTGTGGCTCCCGGCGTTCACCATGGGCTCGATCGCGAACACCATGCCCGACTTCAGCTTGGGACCCCGGCCGGGCTCGCCGTAGTTGGGCACGCCGGGCTTCTCGTGCATCTCGCGACCGATGGCGTGGCCTTCATAACCCCGCACCACGGAGAAGCCCGCGTCCTCGGCGACGACCTGCACGGCGTGGCCGATGTCCGACAGCCGGTTGCCCTCGACCATCTGCGCGATGGCGGCGTGCAGGCTGGCCTCGGTCACCTCCATCAGGCGCTGCGCCTCAGCGTCGACCTGGCCGACGCCCGCGGTGAACGCGGCATCGCCGTGCCAGCCCTCAATGATGGCGCCGCAGTCGATGCCGATGATGTCGCCGTCCTTCAGACGGTACGAGCCGGGGATGCCGTGCACGATCATGTCGTTGGGCGACGTGCAGATGACCGCGGGGAACCCGTGGTAGTTGAGGAAGTTCGACTTCGCCCCCCGCTGGTCCAGCACATCACGCGCGACACGATCGAGCTCGAGTGTCGTGATGCCGGGCCGAATCGCGGCGCGCACCTTCTCGTGCATCTCGGCAACGACGCGTCCGGCCAGACGCATCTTCTTGAGCTGGTCGCTGGTCTTGCGGACGGTCGAGACGGCGGTGGTCATCCGACAACGCTCCCACGACTGCGCGCCTCGATGGCCGAGACGATCCGGCCCGTCACCTCGTCCGCCGAACCAATGCCGTCGATGGCCGCGAGGATGCGTTTCCGCTCGAAGTACGCGATGAGCGGCTCGGTCTCTTTGCTGTAGAGGTCGAGCCGTTTGCGGACAGCATCGGGAGTGTCGTCCTCGCGGTGCACCACATCGCCACCACAGACGTCGCAGATCCAGTCGTACCTCGGCGGCGCCTGCACGGAGTAGTTCGTACCGCAGTCGACGCACACCCGTCGGTTCGAGATTCGCAGTAACACGACGTCTTCCGGTACTTCGAGGTCGATGGCCAAATCGATCGGTGTTTCGGTCGTGAGTTCGGCCAGGGCTTCAGCCTGGCCCACCGTTCGCGGGAAGCCGTCGAGGATGTAACCGCGGGTCCGCGTATCGGCCTTCGCCAAACGTTCTCCGACGACACCGATGATGATGTCGTCGGGCAGCAGATCACCACGCGACATGTACTCCTGCGCCTTGCGCCCAAAGTCGGTGCCTTCCTTGACGGCGGCGCGGAGCATGTCGCCCGTCGAGATGTGCGGCACGATGTAGTGCCGCGCGAGTCGCGTGCATTGGGTTCCCTTACCGGCCCCCTGCCGTCCCAGGATCACCAGACGGACGCCGGGTATCACGCCGTGTCCCCCATCCCCCGGCTACCGCCCCGCCGCCCGCCCATGTTCGGCGTCGGCGACGACGTCGCCGACGCTCTCACTTCAGGAAACCCTCGTAGTTGCGCATCATGAGCTGGCTGTCGATCTGCTTCATCGTCTCGAGCGCGACACCGACCGCGATGAGCACGGTCGTGCCGGCGAAGGGGAAGTTCTGGATGTTGGCCACGGCCAGGAACACCGCGGGCAACAGCGCGATCGCGGTGATGAACAACGCGCCGGGAAGGGTGATCCGCGAAACGATCTTGCCGAGATAGCGCTCGGTCTGCGGCCCGGGACGAATGCCGGGGATGAAACCGCCCTGCTTGCGGATCGTGTCCGCCTGCTGATGCGGATCGAACGTGATCAGCGTGTAGAAGTACGTGAAGCCGATGATGAGCAGGCCGTACAGCACGATGTGGCCGATGTCGTCCTGCTTGATCACGTGATCGTTGATGAAGCGCTGCACGTTTGCTCCCCAGCCGTTGGGCGGAAGCACGTTGCTGGCGATCACCGGCAGGTAGAGCACGGAGCTGGCGAAGATGATGGGGATGACGCCCGCCTGGTTGACCTTCAGCGGGATGTACGTGGACTGACCGCCATACATGCGCCGGCCCACCACCCGTTTGGCGAACTGCACCGGTATTCGTCGCTGGCCCTGCTCGACGAACACGATGCCGATGAGGATCACGATTCCGACGCCGATCAAGCCGATGAGCCAGGCGGTGCCCTTCTCCGCGCTGATCTGACCCCCGCTGGCGGGCATCGTCGAGACCACTGAAGCGAAGATCAGCAGCGACATTCCGTTGCCGATGCCCCGCTGGGTGATCAGCTCGCCCATCCACATCAGCAACGCCGTGCCCGCGACCAACGTGAGCACCACCAAGCTGATGCGGGGCAGGGTGAAGTTCTGCTCTCCGCCGAAGAGGTCGATGCCCGAGGTGTTCCGCACCCGGCCGAAGCCGCCGCCTCCGTTGTGGAACAGGTACGACAGACCGAACGATTGCACGAGCGCGATGGCGATCGTGAGGTAGCGGGTCCACTGCGTGATCTTGCGCTGGCCGACTGCGCCCTGCTGCTGCCACTGCTCGAGCTTGGGGATCACCACCGTGAGGATCTGCATGATGATCGAGCTGGTGATGTACGGCATGATCCCGAGCGCGAACACCGCGAACTGGGTGAGCGCACCGCCCGAGAAGAGCTGCAGGAAGCTGAGGACGCCGCCGTTCTTCGCCTCTTCTTGCAGCGCCTTGACCGCAGACAGGTCGATGCCCGGCACCGGGATGTGCGAGCCCAGCCGGTAGATGGCGAGCATCAGCAACGTGAACAGGATCTTGTTCCGCAGGTCCGGGACCCGGAACATGTTCTTGAGGCTCGAGAGCAACGGGACGACTCCGTTTCAGCCGCTGGAAGCGGGTTTGACCTGGCTTAGCGGGGGTCTAACGGTTGGTGTGGGCGTTGCCTTTCGCCGGCGGTCGGCCATTGCCGAACGGCGGCGGGAGAACCGACACGCTACCCCCGGCGGCGGTGATGGCGCTCTCGGCTGACTTGGAGAACGCGTGGGCGCTGACGCGAACCTTCCGGGTGAGCTGGCCTCGGCCGAGCACCTTCACCAGCGCACCCTTGTGGGCCAAACCCTTGGCATGCAGGGTCTGAGGGGTCACGTCGTCGAGGCCAGAGGCCTCCACAATGTCGAGGTTGATGGCCTGATACTCGACCCGGAACGGGTTCTTGAAGCCCTTCAACTTCGGGACGCGCATGTGGAGCGGCATCTGCCCGCCCTCGAAGTTCATCTTGATGGTGTCGCGGGCGCCTTGCCCCTTGGTGCCTCGACCGGCCGTCTTGCCGCGACGTCCAGCGGTGCCGCGGCCCACACGGATGCCCCTCGTGTTCGCGCCCGCCGCGGGCTTCAGATCGTGAACTTTCATGTGGTTAGACCTCTTCGACCTTCACGAGGTGGGGGACCTTTGCGACCATCCCGCGAATCTCGGGGCGGTCGGGCAGGGTGTTCGACTTGCCGATACGACCGAGACCGAGCGCCCGCAGCGTTCCTCGCTGCTTGGGCTTCGTGCCGATCCCCGATCGGGTCTGGGTGACCTTGAGCTGGGCCATCCCTACTTGACCTCGGTGTATTCGACGGGCCCGCGCTGGGTCTCGCGGTACGCATTGAGCAGACCCTTCGGCACGAACTCTTCAGGTGAGAGCCCCCGCAGGCGGGCCACTTCGTCGGGGCGCTTGAGCGCCTTGAGCCCGGCAATCGTGGCGCGGGCGACGTTGATGTGGTTGGCCGAGCCCAGCGACTTGCAGAGGACATCGTGGATGCCGGCCTCTTCGAGAATGGCGCGGGCGGCGCCACCGGCGATCACGCCGGTACCGGGGGCGGCGGGCTTGAGCAGCACGCGGCCGGCGCCCTCTTGACCGATCACAGGCTGCGTGATCGTCGAGCCGGCGAGGGCAACGGAGAAGAGGTTCTTGCGAGCTTCCTCGGTGCCCTTCTGGATGGCGAGCGGCACTTCTTTCGCTTTCCCGTATCCCAAGCCAACCCGACCGTTGCCGTCACCGATCACGACGAGCGCGGTGAAGCTGAACCGTCGTCCGCCCTTCACGACCTTGGCGACGCGGTTGATGTTGATGACCCGCGACTCGCGCAGGTTGGAGTCACCCGAGTTGCGGGGGTTGCTCTGCTCTCGCTCGCGGTCTCGTTCGCGATCTGCCATCAGAATTCCAATCCGTTTTCTCGTGCTGCGTCGGCGACGGCCGCGACACGGCCGTGGTACATGAACCCACCTCGATCGAAGACGACCTTCGACACACCCGCGACCTTCGCTCGTTCAGCGACCAGTGCGCCGATCTTCTTGGCGGCCGCCGTGTTGCCCGTGGACCCCGACCGCAGATCGGCTTCCGTGGTCGACGCCGCGGCCAGCGTGCGGCCGGTGATGTCGTCGATCACTTGGGCGGTGATGTGATTGTTCGACCGGAACACGGCGAGGCGCGGACGATCGGCGGTGCCGCGCACCTTCTTGCGTACGCGGCGGTGACGCCGCAACCGCACTTCTCGAACCTTGTGGGCGCTTGTCATGGCTACTTGCCTGTCTTTCCGGCTTTGCGCTGTACACGTTCGCCGGCGTAACGGACGCCCTTGCCCTTGTAGGGCTCGGGCTTGCGGATCTTGCGGATGTTGGCCGCGACCTGGCCGACCGCTTCCTTGTCGATGCCCTTCACCGAGATGCGTGTCGGCTGCGGAACTTCGAACTCGATGCCCGGAGGCGCTTCGACCCGCACTGGATGGCTGAAGCCGAGAGCGAGCTCGATGGCGTTCGCGCCTTGCGCCGTGGCCCGGTAACCAACGCCCACGATCTCGAGCTCCTTCACGAAGCCTTCGGTGACCCCGACGACCATGTTGTTCACCAGCGACCGCGTGAGGCCGTGCTGCGCGCGGTTCTGGCGCTCGTCGTTGGGGCGCTCGACGAGCAGTTGGCTGTCGTCCTGACGAACGGTGATGACACCGGGGAGGTCGCGGTCGAGCGCGCCCTTCGGTCCCGCGACCGTGATGTGGCGATCCGCGATCGTCACCGTCACGCCGCTGGGCACGGGAATGGGGGCTTTTCCAATACGGCTCATGAGTTCACCAGACGTAGCAGAGGATCTCGCCGCCGACGCCCTTCTTGCGGGCCTCGCGGTCGGTCAACAGGCCGCGGCTGGTGGAGACCACGGCCACGCCGAGGCCGCCGAGCACGCGGGGGATCTTGTCGGCCGCGGAGTACACCCGCAGCCCGGGCTTGCTCACGCGCCGCAGGCCGGAGATGGTGCGTTGGCGCTCGGGCGAGTACTTCATGTTGACGGTCAGCACGCGTCCCGGACGACCGGAGTCGTCGGCCACGTCGAAGCTCTCGATGTAGCCCTCTTGCTTCAGGATGGCGGCCAGCGCCTCCTTCTGCTTCGAGGACGGCATGCGCACCTGGTCGTGCATCGCCACGTTGGCGTTGCGCACGCGGGTGAGCATGTCGGCAATGGGATCGGTCATCATCGGCTTCGCCTCCTACAGGCCGGCCGTGCTAGCGCCAGCGAGCACCCGGCAGCGCAGGCGAACGAAGTGAGCCGAGCAATAGGCAGAGTCATCATCGTGCGCTCACCTCCTCACCAACTCGCTTTCGTGACACCAGGGATCTCGCCGGCGTGGACGAGCTCGCGAAGGCAGATGCGGCAGAGCATGAACTTGCGGTACACCGACTTCGGGCGCCCACATCGCTTACAACGCGTGTAGGCCCGCACCTTGAACTTCGGCGTGCGCTGCTGCTTCTCGATCAATGCCTTCTTGGCCATTACTGGGGTTGCCCTTCCCTGCGGAACGGAAAGCCGAAGGCGTCAAGCAACGCTTTGCCTTCGGCATCGGTACGAGCGGTGGTGACGATCGTGATGTGCATGCCGCGTGTGACGTCGACCCGGTCGTAGTCGATCTCCGGGAAGATCAACTGCTCGGTGACGCCGAACGTGTAGTTGCCGCTGCCGTCGAATTTCGTCGGCAACCCACGGAAGTCGCGGATTCGAGGAACGGCGATGCTGATCAGGCGGTCGAGGAACTCCCACATGCGATCGCCTCGCAAGGTGACCTTGGCCCCGATGGCGTTGCCCTCGCGGAGCTTGAAGCCGGCGATCGACTTCTTCGCCTTGGTCACGATGGGTTTCTGGCCGGCAATGATCTCCAGGTCGCGGACCGCGCTCTCGAGCAGGCTGGCCTGCTGCACGGCCGCGCCGACGCCCATGTTGAGCACGATCTTCTCGAGGCGAGGGACCTCCATGATGTTCCCGAGGCCGAGCTGCTCTTTCAACTGCGCGCGTACCTCGTCGACGTAGCGCTGCTTGAGCCGCGGCACCGCGGGTGCCTGGGTTTCGGTGGACGTCATGACAGATCAGCTCCGCACTTCTTGCACACGCGGCTCTTGGTGCCGTCGGTGTTGAACTTGTAGCCAACGCGCGTGGGATGTCCCTTGGGACACAGCACGGCCACGTTGGACACGTCGAGCGGCATGTCGCGGTCGATGATGCCGCCCTGCATCGTGGATCGAGTGGGCTTCTGGCTCTTCTTGGCGACGTTGACGCCGTCGACGATGACCTTCTCCTTGCTGGGGAGAACGCGGGTCACGTTGCCTTCCTTGCCGCGGTCCTTGCCCGTGAGCACCCGGACCCGATCGCCCTTCTTCACGCGGAGTCCGGACATTTACAGCACCTCCGGAGCAAGCGAGACGATGCGCATGAACTTCTTGTCGCGCAGCTCACGGCCGACTGGGCCGAAGATGCGCGTGCCACGCGGCTGCTGCTGATCATTGATGAGGACGGCGGCGTTCTCGTCGAAGCGGATGTAGCTGCCGTCGGGACGGCGCTTTTCCTTCTTCACACGGACGACGACGCACTTCACGACATCGCCTCGCTTCACCGCCGCGCCAGGGATGGCGTCCTTCACGGTGGCCACGAAGATGTCGCCGATCGACGCGTAGCGGCGCTTCGAGCCTCCGAGCACCTTGATGCACAGAACCTCTTTGGCGCCGCTGTTGTCGGCCACACGAAGACGCGATTCCTGTTGAATCATCGAGCGCGTTCCAACACTTCGACGAGGCGCCAGCGCTTCAGCTTGGAGAGCGGGCGGGTCTCTTGCACTCGGACGCGATCGCCGACGTTGAGGTCGTTCTGCTCATCGTGTACGTACAGCTTCTTCGTGCGCTGCAGCGTCTTGCGGTACAGCGGATGGCGCACGCGGTCGACGACGGAGACCACCGCGGTCTTGTCCATTGACGCAGACAGCACCGTGCCCTCGCGCAGCTTCCTCGGATTCGGTCGGGACTCCGTTGCTTCAGCCATTGGCCTTCTCCAGCGCTTCATGGGCCGCGATCTCGCGGACCCGAAGCTCGGTGTTGATACGAGCGATCTCTCGCTTCAGTTCAGTCAAGCGGGAGTAATTGTCGAGCTGACCGGTGACGTGCTGGAACCGAAGGTTGAAGAGTTCCTGCTTCGTCTCGGACAGGCGCTCGATGAGGCCGTCGTCGGCGAGGTCACGTACTTCGGCCGCTTTCCGCGAAACCATCAGAAGGACTCCTCGCGCGACACGACGCGGGCCTTGATGGCCAGCTTCTGGATGGCGCGCTCGAGCGCCTCCCGGGCAACGACCTTGTCGGGATACGAGAGCTCGAAGAGCACTCGTCCCGGACGGACGACCGCCACCCACCGCTCGGGGTTGCCCTTGCCGGAACCCATGCGGGTCTCGGCCGGCTTCTCGGTGACCGGCTTGTCCGGGAAGATGTTGATCCACACCTTGCCACCGCGCTTGATGTGGCGGGTCATGGCGATACGGGCGGCCTCGATCTGGCGAGCGGTGACCCACCCGGGCTCCAGGGCCTGGATGCCGTACTCGCCGAAGACGACCTCGGTTCCCCCCTTCGACGGACCCTTGGTGCGCCCCCGCTGCGTCTTGCGGTGCTTGACCTTTCGTGGCATGAGCATCAGTCCGAGTCACCTCCGTGGAACTTCGGAGCCTCGTGGTGCTGACGCGTGCGGCGCTCGATGTCTTCTTCCTCCGCGAGGAGTCGCTCGAGCTCCGGATCGGCTTCCTTGACGAGTGGCGCAGCCTCGGCCTCGGTCTCGGGACCGGAAGGCGCCTCGGCGCGGCGGCGAGCGGCGGCCGACGACACCACTTTGCGCGGGGTCTGACCCGACGTCTCCCCCACCGCCATGGCGGCCTCGCGGCTGATCTTGTCCTCCGCGGACGTCTTGTACGGGAGAATGTCGCCCTTGTAGATCCAGACCTTCACGCCGATGCGGCCGGCAGAGGTGCGTGCCTCGCGAAAGCCGTAATCGATGTCGGCGCGCAGCGTGTGCAACGGCACCCGTCCCTCGCGGTACCACTCGGTGCGGCTCATCTCGGCTCCACCGAGGCGACCGCTGCACTGGACACGAATGCCCTGCGCACCCGCTTTCTGCGCGTTCTGTACGGCTCGCTTCATTGCCCGGCGGAAGGCGACCCGGCCGGCGAGCTGATCGGCGACGCCTTGCGCGATGAGCGCGGCGTCGAGCTCGGCCTGCTTGATCTCTTGGATGTTGAGCTGGACCTTGTTGTTGCTGGTGATCTTGGCCAAGCCGGCGCGAAGGCGATCAGCTTCGGAACCGCGGCGTCCGATCACGATGCCCGGCCGGGCGGTGTGCACGTCGACCCGCAGCCGATCACGGGTGCGTTCGACTTCGATGCGGCTGATCGCGGCGTGCGGAAGCTCGGTCATCAGGTAGTTGCGGATCTTCCAGTCCTCGATGACGTACTGGCCGTATTCCTTGCGGTCGGCGAACCAGCGCGATTTCCAGTCGGTGGTGACACCGAGGCGGAACCCATAGGGATTGACCTTCTGGCCCATTACGCCTTCTCTCCCTCGCCGTCGGCGGGTTGTTCTGCATCGACGGCTTCGGTCTCGGTTTCCGCCGCGGCGCCTTCGACATCGTCCGCGACCACATCGTCCGCGACCGCTGCTTCTGCGGTCACCGCTTCCGCGGTCACCTCGTCGGCCGCGACCTCGTCGTGGTCGTGCCCTTCGTGGTCGTGGTCGTGATCGTGCTCTTCGACCGTCTGCTCACGAGCGCGGCTCTTGGCCACGCGCTGGCGGCGCGAATCCGCAGCCGCCTGGGTACGCCGACGCCCGCGTCCAGCCGCGGCCGGCGACGCCGCCTCACGACGGCGACGACGTTCGAGCTGCTCTTCGCTCATGCGGCTCACGATGATCGTGATGTGACACGTGCGCTTACGGATGCGCGTCGCCCGCCCACGCGCACGGGGACGCCAGCGCTTCAGTGTCGGACCTTCGTCGGCGAAGCAGGCGGAAACGTACAACTCGGTGGAGTCGATCTGGTCGTTGTGCTCCGCGTTTGCCATGGCCGACCTGAGGCACTTGCGAATCACGATCGCGGCGTCGCGCTGGGCGAACTGCAGGATCTCGTCGGCCTGCTGCACCTCTTTGTCGCGAATGAGGTCGAGCACCGCGCGGGCCTTGGAGGCCGACATGCGCACGTAGCGCGCCTCGGCGCGCGTACCCGGACGCTCGTTCGTCTTCACACCGAATGCGGGCATGGTTATCGACGACCTCGCACGGCCTTCTCCTGCCCGGCGTGGTAGCGGAAGGTGCGAGTGGGTGCGAACTCGCCGAGCTTGTGACCGACCATCGACTCGGTGACGTACACGGGCACGTGCTTGCGCCCGTCGTGCACCGCGATCGTGTGCCCGACCATGTCGGGGATGACCGTGGAGCGACGGCTCCACGTCTTGATGACCTTCTTCTCGCCCTTGGTGTTGAGCTCGTCGACCTTCTTGAGCAAGTGGTCGTCGACGAACGGACCCTTCTTCAGTGAGCGCGGCATGATCTATCTCCTTGAACCGCGCGTGCGCCGGCGGCGGACGATGAGCTTCTGGGATTCCTTGTTCTTGTTGCGGGTGCGGCCTTCGGGCTTGCCCCAGGGCGACACCGGATGGCGTCCGCCGGAGCTCTTGCCTTCGCCGCCACCAAGCGGGTGGTCGACCGGGTTCATCGCGACACCACGGGTCTGCGGGCGCACACCCTTCCAGCGGTTGCGGCCGGCCTTGCCGATCTTGATGAGCTCGGCCTCGGCGTTGCCGACCTCACCGACCGTCGCACGGCAGTCGATGGGCACGCGGCGCATCTCGGTGGACGGCAGCCGCAACGTGGCGAAGTCGCCCTCTTTGGCGACGAGCTGCACGCTCGCGCCGGCACTGCGGGCCATCTTCCCGCCGCCGCCCGGCTTCAACTCAACGTTGTGGATGACCGTACCGACGGGGAGGTAGCGCAGCGCGAGCGCGTTGCCAGGACGGATCTCCGAGCCTTGACCGGACTGCAGCAAGTCGCCGACGCCGGCGCCCTTCGGGGCAAGGATGTAGCGCTTCTCGCCGTCGAGGTAGTGCAGCAGCAGGATGCGGCAGTTGCGGTTGGGGTCGTACTCGACGGCAGCGACCTTGGCGGGCACGCCGTCCTTCGTCCGCTTGAAGTCGATGATCCGGTAGCGCTGCTTGTGACCGCCACCCTTGTGGCGGGCGGTCTTGCGACCATACGAGTTGCGCCCGCCGGTGGCGTGCTTGGGCGCGAGCAGTGAACGCTCGGGCTCCTTCTTCGTGATCTCCTTGAAGTCGGAGACCGTCTGGAACCGGCGCCCGGGGCTGGTGGGCTTGCGCTTGCGAAGGGCCATGTCAGTTTCCCTCGAACAAGTCGATGTGGTCGTCGGGGTGCAGCGTGACGATCGCCCGCTTGGTGTTGGCGCGCGTGCCGAAGGTGAACGAGCGGCGGTTGCGCTTGCGCTTGCCCTTGCGGTTCAGCGTGTTGACCTTGAGCACGCGGACGTTGAACACCTGCTCGACGGCGTCATGGATCTGCGGCTTGGTCGCGTCGGGATGCACGCGGAACGTGTAGACGTTGCGCTCGAGCAGCGCGTACGACTTCTCCGAAACGATCGGCTCGATGATGAGATCGCGCGGATCAGGCATCAGCGGTCTCCCCGTCCTTCGACTCGATCGTCACTGGCGTCGACGCCTCAGGCGTGACCCCGGGCAGGGTGGCTTGGGTGAACACGATGTAATCGGCGACCAAGACGTCGTACGCGTTGAGCTCACGAGGAAACAGGCAATGCACGTCGTCCAGGTTGCGGAAGCTCTTCCAGACTGCTTCGTCTTCGTCGCCGAGGACGAGGAGCAACTTGCCGGTCAACTCGAGCGTCGCGACGGCGGCGAGCGCGTCCTTCGTGCGGGGCGCAGCGATCGACCACTCGTCGATCACGATCACCTTGCCGTCGGCGGCGCGATCGGACAGGGCCGAGCACAGCGCGAGCCGCACCATCTTCTTGGGTGTGCGCTGCGCGTAGCTGCGAGGCGAGGGGCCCAGAGCCACACCGCCGCCGCGCCAATGCGGAGCGCGAATGGATCCTTGGCGTGCCCGCCCCGTGCCCTTCTGGCGCCACGGCTTCGCACCGCCGCCCCTGACCTCGGCTCGGGTCTTGGTGTGCTGTGATCCAGCGCGTCGAGCGGCCAGCTGCGCGGTGACGACTTGGTGCAGCACGGCGATGTTCGGCTGGATCCCGAAGATCTCGGGGTTGAGCTTGGCATCCAGTTTTTTCATGCCTTGGCCACCTTCACCGCGTCGCGGATGATGACGAGACCACCCTTGGGGCCGGGAACGGCGCCCTTCACGAGCAGGAGATTGCGCTCGACGTCCGCCGAGACGACTTCGAGGTTGAGGGTGGTGACGCGCTGGCCACCCATGCGACCGGCCATCCGCGTGCCCTTGAACACTCGTGCCGGAGTGGCGCACTGGCCGATCGCGCCCGGAGCACGGTGCGTGCGATGCACGCCGTGACCTGCGCCCATGCCGGAGAAACCGTGACGCTTCATGACGCCGGCGGTGCCCTTGCCTTTGCTCACGGCCGTCACGTCGATCCGCTCGCCGTTGACGAGCTGGTCGACCTTGATCTCTTGACCGACCTCGAACCCGGACACATCGTCGAGGCGCAGCTCCACGACCCGAGATCCGGCCTCGACGCCGGCCTTGTCGAAGTGGCCCGCTTCGGGCTTGTTCAGCCGTCTGGGGTTCGCTCGGCCGAACGTGACCTGGACGGCGCTGTAGCCGTCGCGCTCGGTGGTCTTGACCTGCACGACCCGTAAGGGCGCGACCTTGACCACGGTGACGGGCACGACGCGGTTGTCGTCGCTCCACACCTGAGTCATGCCGACCTTTTCGCCGACGATCGCTTTCGTTGCCATCTTCTTTTCGGCCTTTCTGGCCTGTCGGGATTCACGACAACGCTCCGCTCGGGCGTACCCGGCGGAGCGTGCATTTCGGTTGGTGCTGCGGGGTTCCTGCGAGGGCAGGCCGACGCAGACGTCGATTAACAGCGGACGGGAGAGACTACCGGCTACCCCAACAGCAGCGCCACCCGAGCCCTTCGGGTCGGGCGATCACATCGTGATCACCCCCTCGGGTGACCTTGCCCTTAGAAGCCTTCCAAACTCAGGCGGCGGGCGGTGTCGATCACCTCGGTGACGACCGCTTCGACCCGCTTGACGGCCCGCTCGTCGAGACCGGCCTTCACCTCTTCCGAGTTGAGCGCGCAGTAGTCAGGTGCGACCCAGGCCCCGAGCGAGCGGCCCACGATCGACATGTTGTTGAGCGTGTTCAGTGCGGCCATCGCGCCACCGGCGAGCGCGAACAACCCCACGACGTCGCCCTTCATCGGCTCTTTGGCGAGGTGGTCGAAGCAATTCTTCATGCCGCCGGTCATGCCGCTGTGGTACTCGGGCGAGACCCACAGATGCGCGTGGATCGCTTCGACGCGCTTCTGCCACGCAACGGATCGGGGGTCGTCCCATGCGAGCGTGCCGTCGTTCACGGGAAGGTTCGCATCGGACGGATGCGTGAAATCGACCTCGACCCCTTGGGCGCGAGCCATATCGCACAACTGCGCCGCGAGGATGTAACAGCTCGAGTCCTCACGGCTGATCGCGGAGAGCACCATGACCTTCATTGGCCGCTGACAGTACCGGAAAGCACGGCCTCGGCACGGGCCTGCGCGGACGTGGCTCGCTCGCCGGCGATCCGGCCCGCGGTCCGAGCCAAGGCGCGGGCCGTTTCGGCAATCAGCGCCGGGGACCCGAACACCTCGGCGTCGGCCAATGCCTTCTCGACCAACTCGAGGCCTTGGGGGTCGCCCATGATCGACAGCGCCTCGCCTTCGAGCGCATCCGCGACCAGTCGCTCGCGCCGCGCGGCTGCGCGGCCGAGGTGTGCCCGGCCGGCCACGGCCAGGCGATGAGCCTCTTTAGGTTCGTCGGCGCCGAGCGCGGCCCTCGCCTGGGTGAGCGCGAGTCGGGCGGCCAGCCGCCAGCCGAGCCACGCGTCGTGCTCGAGCACTTCGGCGAGATGCGCGAGCGGCTCGTCAGCTGACGCACCGCCGTCGAGGGCGGCTTGCGCCAGCGTGAGATAGGCGTCGGCCGCGGCATCGACCGCAACCGAATGCTCCTGCGCGAGGGCGACGGCCTCGCTGGCCAGCGACCGGGCTTGCTCGAGATCGCCTCGCTCGCGCCAGAGCTCCGCGAGCGCGGCACGTACACCAACGGCCACCGACGCATCGCCCCGATCGTCGGCGCGCGCCAGCAACGGCGCCGCGAGCTCGAGTGCGTCCTCGTAGTTACCCGCCTCGACGTCCGCCGCCACCAGCCACCGGCCGCACCGGTCGGCGAGAAACGAGTACTGGTGCTCCCACGCCAGCCCGAGCGCGCGCCGCAACGACGTTCGCGCATCCGCGGGCTTGCCTTCCCACAACCAGAGCACGCCGTTGACCATCAATGCCCGTGCCTCGGTGAACGTGTCTCCGACGGTCCGAGCTTCGGCGGCCGCGCCATCCACGGCGTCGAACGCGACGGTGAGTTGGCCGGCCACTCCTGCCGAAAAGGCCCGAGACACCGCTACGGCGGCGCGCAGCGCCGCGGCCTCGGGTGCCATCAGATGGCCGCTGTCCGCCAGCTCCTGCGCCCGCACGAGGTGGTGCCCGGCGCCGGTCGGATCGCCGGCCATCGTGATGTACCAGCCGACGCGCTCCTCGAGCGCAGCTTCCTCGGCGACGTCGCCCATTGATCGGCGGAGATCTACGCCCGTCCGCAAATCGTCGAGGCCGCCGCGCTCGCCCAGCATCAATCGGGCGACCCCGAGGTGCTCGAAGAACCAGGCGGCGTCGCCGTCGGAGACAACACCGGGGTCGCGAGCACGAATACCGAGGGCGCGTCGCGCTCGACGAGCGGTTCCGGCGACACTGTGCGACGCCTCGGCGTACTCCACCGCCATCTTGAGATACGGAATCGCGAGGGCCGGCTCGTCGGAGAGCTCGTAGTGCGACGCAATGAGCTCGACGTTGTCGTCGGCGCGGTGGGGCTCCATCCGAAGCAGGGCATCCGCGACGGCTCGATGCAGGCGCGGGCGGCGGCGGCGCAGGATGCTCTCGTACGCGACCTCGCGGACCACGTGACTGCGGAACATCCACAGCTCGTCTTCGCCTTCGCGGGGGGCAACAACCAACTCCGCCGCCGTGAGCTCGGCCAGTGATGCGTCCAGCGCATCAGGCACCGTTGCGACCACCTCGAGTAGTTCCTTCCGAAATCGCAGTCCGATCACCGCCGCGTCTTGCAGAGTGATACGGGCATTCGTGTCGACGCGGTCCATGCGAGCCTCGACGAGCTCAGCCACTGAGCTCGGGATCTCCATCGCGTCGGGATCGCCGGTGAGTAGGTAAGACCCGTCGGCCGACTCGGTGACAATGCCGCAGTCGATCATGGACAGAGCGATCTCTTCGGCGAACTCGGGGTTGCCGTCCGCCTGGTACACGAGCCGAGCGCACTGCGCGGGCGAGAGAACGTTCGGAAGCAGCGCGTTGAACAAGGCGGCCATGTCGTCGTCGCCGAGCGGAGCGAGACGAAGCACGACCCAGTCGTCGTCTCCTGCCGTCGGCGTGTCCAGCCCTGTCGGAGCCTGCCGAGCGAGCAGGAGCCACAGCACGAGGTCTCTCTGTGTCGCGCGCGAGAGATAACGGACGAGCTCGAGCGACCCGCGGTCCGCCGATTCGAGACCGTCGAGCACGATGAGAAGCGGTTGTTGTTGGGCCTCCGCACTCAGCAGCCGGGCGAAAGTGAGTTCGAAATCGGGCGGCAGTGCGAGGCTGTCGCGCAGCACGGCCTCCACCACGTCGCTATCAGCGCTCGCCTGGAACCCTTCGACCGCCGCGGTGAACGCCTCCATCACCAGGCCCAGAGGCTGCTCGCCGACCACGCGTGCCGATCCTTGAATCACGCGGAAGGACTCACCGTGCCTCGCGACGACCTCCGCCGCGAGCCGCGACTTGCCGGATCCGGGTTCGCCGATGACCACGACCGTCCCGCCGTCGCCCGCAAGGGTCTGCGCGACCATGGCCGCGAGTGCATCGAGTTCGGCCGTCCGGTTGACGAACGCTGCCTGCAACCGGCCGTGGTGACCGCGCTCGTCGGCTTGCAGCTCTTCGACGACGTTGAACGCGGCGATCGGAAGCTCCTTGCCCTTGACCTCGAACGAGCCGCGGTCCTCGAGGCGGAAGTCGCGCCGGAGCCTCCTCGCCGTCTCGGCCGACACGAAGATCTCCCCTCGCTGCGCGAGGTTCATCAATCGCGACGC
>JBEEGD010000349.1:0-9624 GCA_041166685.1 Acidimicrobiaceae bacterium
TGTGCAACTCCTTCGCAATGCGATCACGGTGCCACGCGGCGTCGCCATACGCACGCGAGAGCACCCAGGTCAGCTTCAAGAACCGGTGCAGCTCGTACTCGACGGTGTAGCCGATCGCGCCGTGGCACTGGAGCGCCCGGCGGGCGACGAACGCCGCGGCGTCCGATGCCATCGCCTTCGCCATCGAGATGTCGCGGGGCTCGAGGGAGACGGTGGCGCGCCACACGGCGGGACGGGCGAACGCCACCTCTTTCAGCGCGTCGGCGAGCTGGTGCTTCACCGCTTGGAACGATCCAATTGGGACGCCGAACTGCTGCCGCTGCTTGACGTAGTCTACGGTCATGTCGAGCATCCGCTGGCCCAAGCCGACGAGTTGCGCCGCGGCGGCGAGCGATGCGCGGTCGGAATCATCGCCGTACTCCCGCTCCACGATCGGGATCGAGATACCGGCATAGCCGATCTCCTCGAAGGTGACGGCGAGGAGGACGGGATCGAATGCCCCGAACTCGTCCAGCCGCACGAGAACGTCGTTGGAGTCATGGCGCATCGACGCCAGCAGCTTGCGCAGCGTGTCGCGTGCCTCGATCTCCTCATCAGCCAGCGCGAACCTCATACGCGCGGTAGCCCCAACACCCGCTCGGCCGCGATGTTGCGTTGGATCTCGTTCGTGCCCGCGTAGATCGGGCCCGACAGCGCGAATTGATAGCCCCGCTCCCAAGGCGCGTCGAGATCGAGGTCGCCGATGAGGTCGAGTGCGATCTCGTGCAACTCGACGTCGAGCTCGCTCCACCAGATCTTGTTGATGCTCGACTCGGCGCCCGCCTTACCGCCCGAGGACAGACGGGTGACGGTCTCGAGCGTGAACAGTTGGTAGGCCTCTGCCCGCATCCAGGCCTCGACGACGCGCTGCCGCAGGTGGACTTGCGGGTTGGCGCGATACAGATCGAGGAGACGAGTCGCGGTCGCCATGAATCGTCCTGGCGACCGCAGCGTGAGCCCCCGCTCGGACCCCGTCGTCGCCATCGCGACCGACCACCCCTGGCCGACGCCGCCGAGCACGCTGTCATCGGCAATGAACGCGTCCTCGAAGAACACCTCCGCGAACCCCTCGTCGCCGTCGAGTCGACCGAAGCCCCGGACGGTGACACCGTCGGTGTCGAGCGGCACCAAGAAGTAGGTGAGGCCCTTGTGCCGCTCGCTTTCAGGGTCGGAGCGGAACAGGCCGAACAGGTGAGTACAGAACGCGCCGCGTGTCGTCCATGTCTTCTGACCGTTCAGCCGCCACCCCCCGTCGACCTTCGTCGCCCGGCTCTGGATGCCCGCGAGATCGCTCCCCGCGTTGGGCTCGGACCACCCTTGGCACCACAGCTCCTCGGCCGCCGCCATGCGCGGCAGGATGCGGGCCTGTTGCTCGGGGGTGCCGAACTCGAACACGGTGGGCGCCAGCAGGAAGATCCCGTTCTGGGTGACGCGCTGCGGACCGCCGGCCCGGTAGTACTCCTCCTCGAAGATCAACCACTCCCACAGCGACGAAGCGCGGCCGCCGAATTCCTCGGGCCACGACACGACCGCCCAGCGGTTCTCGTAGAGCAGCCGCTCCCACTCGAGGTGCAAGGCGAATCCCTCGCGCGTGTCACCCGACGGCAGTCCGTGAGGAACGTTGGCCTCGAGCCAGGAGCGTGCCTCCGCCCGGAACGCGTCCTCCGACTCGGACCACGAGAGATCCATCAGGACTCCAGACGCTTCAGCGTCGACTCGGCCTCGGTCATGATCCGGTCGAGCAGCTCCGCGACCGTCGGCAACTCACCGATCACGCCCGTGACTTGTCCGGTCGGCAGCACACCGACCTCCGGCTTTCCGTCGACCATCGATGCCTTGATGAGCATCGGGGCGTTCGCC
The DNA here is from genome assembly GCA_041166685.1 of Acidimicrobiaceae bacterium. Lineage (GTDB taxonomy): Bacteria > Actinomycetota > Acidimicrobiia > Acidimicrobiales > JACDCH01 > DASUCS01. Next base: position 1,900 of record JBEEGD010000349.1, read on the forward strand.
GCGAGGGCCACCTGGCTCCAGGTGAGGTCCTGGTTGCGCTTCATGGCCAAGCCTTCGCGGATCAGATCTCGAAGTGAGGTTCCCGTCTCCTTGCGGAAGCGCAATGCGGCCGCCGCCGCTCGCGGAAATCGCAGCAACTTTGGAGAACGCTCGATGCGATCGACGATGTCGGTTCGGATGACTCGCTGAGGAGCGCCGTCGATGGCCGTCGTGACCACGGTGTCGAACACCGTCGCGCCGACATAGCGAGCCTTCACGACGTCGGGCACCCGGCTCTCCTGCGTGAGCAGGAAGCGTGTTCCCATTGCGATGCCATCGGCTCCGTACGCGAGCGCGGCGACGAGGCCGCGGCCGTCGTAGAAGCCGCCCGCGGCGAGCACCGGGATCGACGCGCCGACGGCATCGACGACTTGCGGCAGGAGCAGCGACGTCGGGACGGTGCCGGTGTGTCCTCCGCCCTCAGCGCCTTGGGCGATGACCGCGTCGACCCCCCACTCCAGCATCTTCTCGGCGTGGCGGCGGGCCCCAACGGTCGGAATGCACAACGCGCCGGCGTCGTGGATGCGAGCGATGGCGTCCTTGGCCGGCGCGCCCGCGAACGACACGATGCGCACGCCCTCGCCGACCACGAACGCGATGCGGTCGTCGAGATCAGGCTGATCGGCGCGGAAGTTGACACCGAACGGAGCGTCGGTTCGCTCCTTCACTTCGCGGACCGAGTCGCGGAGCTGGTCGTCGGTCATCGTGACCGCGGCGAGAATTCCCAAACCGCCGGCCGTGCTGGTGGCCGCCGTGAGTCGGGCGCCCGACACCCAGCCCATCCCCGTTTGGACGATCGGCCGCGTGATGCCGGCGAGCTCGCAGAACCGGGTGTGCAGCGCGGGATGCATCTAGTCCTTCACTTCGGTGAAGCGGACGCCTTCGGGGTCGATCACCTCTTCGATCAGGCGGAGCTCGTCGTCGGTCGGCACCCGCGTCTCGCCGACCTCGTCAGGGATCACGAGCTCGAAGGCGGTGGCAGCAATCACCTCGTCGAGGGCCACGCCCGGGTGCAACGTTCGAAGGCGCATGCGGTGATCGGGTGACTCGAAGTCGAGGACGCACAGGTTGGTGATGACCCGGCGCAGCTCGTACCCGAGAGCGGACGTCCCGAGCTTCGCGGCGCGGTCGTAGCCGACCCCGCACACGACATCGACCTTGGGCACGAACACATTCGTCGAGTGGCCCGGGATCCAGTACGACGTCGTGTGATTGACGGTGTTGCCGGGCGCACCTCGGAAGCCGAGCAGCTGCACCTTGGGCTTGCGATAGTCGGCGCCGATGGCGGCGAAGTTCTGGTTGCCATACGGATCGATCTGGCTGGCGCCCATGATCACGTGCCGCCGACCGGACCACACGATGTCGAACATCGCCCGGTACGGGTTGTGGTGTTCGATCACTCGAGCGTCGTCCGGGCCGAAGAACGCGCGATCGTCGGCCACGAGGAACGCCTCGCCGTCGGTCATCATGAGGTCTGGCTCGAAGGTGGCCCGCGCGAGCCGTCCGCCGATCATCGGGAGGGTGCCGATCGGGTTCGCGACGATCTCGCCGTCGCCGCGGAAGCAGTCGGCGACCGCCGCGACGCACACGTCGGCCAGTCGCACACTCATCGCTCGCTCATCGCTCGCTCACCTTCGCCTGGTAGCCCGCCTCGTCGATGTCGATCCAGGCCGTGCGGAACTCGGCCCACGCTTCAGGGGACGCCGCCGACTTGGCGTACTCCCGTTGGAAGGCTTCGTCGCGTTCGTAGTCGGGCGCGCACGACGTGAAGTGCGCGCCGTTCGGCGCCTCGACGACGCCGTCGACCATGAGGCGGCTCACGCGCAGTGTGTGGAAGGTGCCCTCTTTCGTGAGGTCCTCTGTGGGAACGATGCGCTCGACGCTCATGAACCGGTTCGTCGTCGCCGCTCGCAGGAACAGGTCGTCCATGTACAGATCGGGGCCGAGGTACTGACCGTTGCCCCGGGCATCGCCGCGACTGAGGTGGACGATCGCCGCGTCGAGCTTCAACGCCGGCGCGGCCACCAACGTCTCGCCGTCGTCGTAGGGCGACTCGACCGTCCGCAGCCGGTCGTTCAGCGTCAACAGATCGGAACCCAGGCCGACACGCGTGGGAATGAACGGCACGCGCCACGCGGCGGCTTGCAAGCCGAGGAGAAACAGGCCCTCGTCGTACGGCTCGTCCTCGACCGCGCCTGACTGGCGGGCGGCTCGAAAGTGGGGCTCGAGCGGGATGGTGTCGAGCGACGCAAACGCGTAGACCGCGCGCTTGACCTTGCCGGCAGCACACAGCATCCCCAAGTCGGGGCCGGCGTAACTCACGACGGTGAGGTCAGTGAGATCAGAACGCAGGATGGCGCGGACGATGGACATCGGCTTGCGCCGACTCCCCCACCCGCCGATACCGATCGTCATGCCCGACCGCAGTTGCGCGACGACCTCCTCTTCGGTGACTCGCTTGTCGCGACTCACTGGCTAGTGTCCGTCTCTCGTTTCGCGACGAAGGCGTCGCGGTGCTCGTCGGCCACGCCCGAGAGGTTCAGCTCGAACGTGAAGCCCTGCTCGTACCGGTAGCTGCGCTTCACGTCCCAGAGATCGATGCCGTTGAGCGATTCCTTGGCGGCCCGGATGACCGTCGGCGACTTCGCCGCAATCAGGCCAGCGATGTCGAGAGCGGCACCGCGCAAATGGTCGCGGGGCACCACCTGCAATACGGAGCCGAAGGCGTGCAGCTCGGCGGCGGTCGCGGTGGCCGATGTGTAGACCATCGCCCGCATCTTGTGCTGCGGCACCAGCCGGCTCAGATGCGTGGCCGCTCCGAGCGCTCCCCGGTCGACTTCTGGGAGCCCGAAGGTCGCGTCGTCGGACGCGATGATCACATCGGCGTTACCTACCAACCCGACGCCACCGCCGAGGCAGTAGCCGTGCACCGCCGCAATGACCGGCACCTTGCAGTCGTAGACGGCGGCGAATGCGGCGAAGCACCCGCGGTTGGCCCCGATCAGCGCGTCGAAGCCTTCGGTGTTCTGCATCTCCTTGATGTCGACGCCCGCGTTGAACCCACGGCCTTCGGCGCGGAGCACCACGACGTGCACGTTGAGGTCGTCGCCGAGTGCGGTGATCACGGCGGCCAGCTCGTACCAACCGGCGACCGTCAGCGCGTTGACGGGCGGGTTGTCCATGACAACCTCGGCGATGCCAGCGGCGTCGATCGTGTGGCTGATGCCCAAGAGAGCCAAACCCCTCAAAACTGATAGACCGTCAGGAACCTACGGTATTTCGGCGTCCAACGACGTACGAAAACCGCAGGTCACAGCACTTTGGGATCCGCCTTCTCCGCAGTGCGTGCCGTGGCTGTGATCAACCAGCTGGGATCACATCGTTCAGGGTGGCGGTCAGCCAGACCGGGAGTTCTTCCAGCGAGAGCGTCGCACCCTGAGCTGCAAGCGCATTGAAGCGCTCTCGGTCGAGCCGCTCGCGTATTCGGCGCGCTGTTGTGTTGACGCCGGTCGGGCGGCGGTGCCATCTCTCCGTTGCGTGGAGCGCTCTTGAAGTGCACCCATGAGCGGAACCCAACGCGACGCCCGACGTGCCCATGAGACAAGGTCGCCGTAAGGACGTGGGCAGCCGTGGCAAGAGTGAGAGCCGAAGCGGACGCTACGGGTGATCATTAGCGTCACGGGGCGTGCCGATGGTTCCTTCAGGAACGGTGACGTTCGTGTTCACTGATATCGAGGGCTCGACCCGGCTATGGGAGGACGACGCGGACGCCATGCGCGAGTCGTTGGCCCGTCACGACGCGATTCTCCTCGCAGTGATCGCCGAACACGAGGGGGTGGTGTTCGCGACCGGAGGGGACGGATTCGCGGCGGCGTTCGCACGCGCCGGGAACGCGGTCAAGGCGGCCGCCGCAGCGCAAGTGAGGCTTGTCGCCGAGAACATGCCGCGGGTGCGTATTGGCATTCATACGGGTGACGCACAGGAACGCGACGGTGACTACTTCGGGCCAGCGGTGAACCGCGCGGCACGACTGATGGCGATCGGCAATGGCGGCCAAGTGCTGGTTTCGCAGACGACCGCGCAACTTCTGGCCGGCGTCGACCTCCTCGACCTGGGAGATCACCGCTTGCGCGACCTGTCGCGTCCTGAGCGGGTCTTCCAGGTGATCGTCGACGGCGATGCTGGCGACTTTGCTCCGCTGCGGTCATTGAACATGCTGCCGAGCAACCTGCCAATTCAGTTGACGACATTCGTCGGTCGTGACGCCGAGCTCGAGCACATCGCGAGGCTGGTTGGGGCGAACCGACTTGTCACCGTGACCGGGGTGGGCGGCGTAGGCAAGACCCGGATGGCGCTCCAGGTGGCGGCCGAACTGCTCACCGAGCACCGCGACGGCGTCTGGTTGTGCGAGCTCGCCAGCGCTGAAGAGGACAGCGCGTTGGGCGATGTCGTTGCGGTCGCGCTACACGCGCCGGCACGGCCGGGCATGTCGCTGATCGACAGCGTCATCGAGTTCCTACGCACGAAGGAGCTCGTCCTCGTCCTCGACAACTGCGAGCACCTGCTTTCGGCGGTGAGTGCAGTGGCTGAACGGGTGCTGCAGACATGCGCGCACGTTCGGATCCTGTGCACGAGCCGCGAAGGACTCGGCATTCCGGGAGAGCAACTGTGGCCGCTGCGTTCGCTGGCCACGCCGAGCCGCACCGACCCGGTCGACTCGGTCGCGGCATCGGATTCGGTGAGGCTGTTCTTGGACCGGGCCGGCGATGTCGATCCGACCTTTGCGCTGACCGAGTACGACATGGCCGCCGTGGGCGAGATCTGCCGTCGTCTCGACGGCATTCCCCTTGCCATAGAGCTGGCCGCGGCGCGGGTGACGTCGATGTCTCCCCCCGAGATTGCCGATCTGCTGGACGAGCGGTTCCGTCTCCTGACCGGCGGCCGTCGACGGGCGGTGGAGCGGCACCACACGTTGCGGGCAACCGTCGACTGGTCGTACTCGCTGATCGACCAGGCCGGCCGTGAAGTGTTCGATCGCCTAGGAGTGTTCGCCGGGAGCTTCGATGCGCCCGCGGCCCAAGCGGTCGCGACCGGTCCCGGTGTCGAGCCGTTCGACGTGCTCGACGTCTTGGGTGAGCTGGTGGACAAATCGATGCTGGGCGCAGAACATCGCGACGGGGCCACCCGATACCAACTCCTCGAGACTTTGCGGCAATACGCGTTGGAACAACTCGATGACCGCAACGACACGGACGCGGTTCGGTGCCGGCACGCGACGTACTACGCCGTCTTCGCCGAGCGAGTCGGTCCGCTGCTCCTCACGGCGGACGAGTTGATCTGGCGGCCCCGACTGAAGCTCGAGCTCGACAATCTCCGGGCAGCGGTCGGATGGGCCACCGAACGAACCCAAGTCGAGGACCAGGAACTCGGACTTCGTATCCTCGCGTCGCTTTCGCGCGAGGCCGTCCTCGACCGCGGTTCGGGACTCGGAGGATGGGCGACGCGTGCGATCGAGGCGACCGACGCCTCGTCACCGTGTCGACCGACGGTGCTCGTGAGCGCCGCCTACGACGCGTTCCACCACGGCGATCTCGACGTCGCGGACGATCTTGCACGCGAAGCCTTCGAAACCACGAGGGCGTCAGCCCCCTCCATGGCGGCCTGGGCACAGATGGCCCGCGCCAACATCGCCGCCAGTCGCGGAAACCTTGCCGCGGCGTTGTCCACCCTTGAAGACGTCGCCTCCTGGTTACCCGAGGACAATGTGTATGACCGGCACACCGTCCACTCGATCATCGCGCTCTACACCAGCCTCACTGGAGACAGCGACAAGGCACTGGCCTCCGCGAAGATCGGGCTTCGAGCGGCACACACACTTGGCCAGCCTTCCGCTCTGGCGCTCGCGCTGTACGCCAACGGCATGGTGCTCGCGGAGATCGACGGCGACATAGCTCGCCGCTACTGCCAACAAAGCATCGAAGTCACCGAACAGGGCGCAAGCGACGTCGTCTACGCCAACGTGTTCGGCACGCTCGCTCTCATCTCAGCCCGCGCCGGCGAGGTTTCAGAAGCCCTCCGAGCGGTGCGACGATCGATCGCGTACGCGCACGCCATTGGCGATCGCCCGCCGATGATCGGCACGCTGCACACCGCCGGCAAGCTCCTGGCCCCCGTCGCCGATCCTGAACGGTTCGCGATCCTCGCAGGCGGCATCTTGGACGGTTGGTTCAAACCGATGAGCAACATCATCCCTGAACGCGATCGCCTACCCGCGACGGCGCTCGCCGACGCCGAGGCCATACTCGGAACCGAGGGCTATCGAACTGCGCGTGCCCGAGGCGCCACGATGGCCTACGACGAGCTCGTAGCCCTTGTGGTCGAAGAACTCGACGACGCACTCGTCCGCCACGACAGCTCTTGAACATCGCCTGCTCACGTACGGGTTGAAGCGGGGTCGACGCGAGCAACCATTCTTCCATCGGCTGCACCTCCCGGCGTATGCGCAGGTCAGGTGGAGTGCGGTATCTGATAGACCGTCAGAAACCGCAGGCGATGACGAGGGAACGGTGGAAGCTCTGGATTTCACTAGCCGGGTCGTGCTGGTCACCGGCGGGGCGAAAGGCATCGGCCGCGTGATCGTCGACCGGTTCGCCGGCGCCGGCGCCGCGGTCGTGGCGTGCGGCCGCAATGAGCCTCACGACCTCACCGGCGCGTCCTTCATCACCTGCGACGTGCGCGACCCGGATCAGGTCGACGCGATGGTGGCGCGGATCGCCGACGAGCACGGCCGGTTGGATGTGGCGGTGAACAACGCCGGCGGCTCCCCCAGCGCGGATGCCGCCACAGCCTCGCCGCGGTTCTCGGAGGCGATCATCCGACTGAACCTGCTGGCGCCACTGCACGTCGCGCAGGCCGCCAACCGCGTGATGCAAGAACAGGACAGCGGCGGCTCGATCGTCAACATCGCGAGCGTCAGCGGCATCCGGCCCTCGCCCACCACCGCGGCCTACGGCGCGGCCAAGGCCGGCCTGCTCAACCTGACGCAGACGTTGGCCGTCGAGTGGGCGCCCAAAGTTCGAGTCAATGCCGTGACGGCCGGACTCATCCGCACCGAGCTCGCCGCAATGCACTACGGGGATGAGGAAGGCATCGCGGCCGTGGGCGCCACCGTGCCGCTCGGCCGAATGGGCGATCCGTCTGATGTGGCCAGCGCGTGCTTGTACCTCGCGTCGCCATTGGCGGCGTACGTCAGCGGGGCGAACATCGTCGTGCACGGAGGCGGCGAGCGTCCGGCTTACCTCTCCGCGGCGAAGCCCACCTAAGTTTGAGCTCCATGGCCAAGACTCGAACGCCGGCGCTGGGCGCCGAAGGGTGGTTCACCGAGGACGGTGACGGCCCGGCGCTGATCGGCAACAAGTGCACGGCGTGCGGCACCGTGTTCTTCCCCGCCGCGTCGTACTTCTGCCGCAACCCTGAATGCGGCGGACGAGAGTTCGAACCAACGCCGTTGTCGCGACAGGGAACGGTGTGGTCGTACACCGACGCGCAATACCAACCGCCGCCGCCGTACGTGGCCACGAGCGATCCGTATCAGCCGTTCGCGGTGGCCGCGGTCGAGCTCGCCGCTGAGGGCATGGTCGTGATGGGCCAACTGGCCGCCGGTTACGGCGTCGACGACATCACGGT
>JBEEGD010000350.1:0-2549 GCA_041166685.1 Acidimicrobiaceae bacterium
CGACCGCCTGGATCTGACCGCCGCGCGGATCCACGCTAGGCCATCGGCGGCGGCCCAAGGCCGGCTCCTCCCCCGATCGGGTGATCGCTGGGACTCGAGGTCACCTCAAGCCGCGGGCCATTGTGCCGATAGGGACAAGCGTGGCCCCTTTGCGTGACCGGAGCAGACGACTCACGGGCCGAGACGAAGCGCGGCGCACTCGCCACCCTCTGGTACGGATCTGTCAGGTGGGCCACTGGCCGATCCGCGCCTATTTCCTTGTGCTGGTGCTGTTGTTCGTCTTCGCAGCCGCCGCGGCCACCGTCTACGTGAGAGGCCAGGCTGATCGGGACGCGAAACATGGCGCGCTCGACGATGCGCGCTTCGCCGCCAAGACCGCTTCGAAACAGCTCGGCAGCTACGTGACGGTGGTCGGCATGTCGGTCAAAGGGCTAGCGACCAATCCGCAGATCGGACAGACATTCGTTCACCCGAGCGCTTGCTCGCTCACCTTTTCGGGGCTCGGCGGGCCTGACCGCGGCCACATCGACATCATCGCCGCCGACGGGACCGTCGCGTGCTCGTCCAGGAAACCGGCACCGGGCACGCACCTCTCCGGTTATCGAGGCGTGGCGTGGATGCACCGCGCGCTCGCCGGCCCGATCTTCCAAGGCCCGGTCGTGGATCGTGCGACGGGCGCGAAGGTTTTCATATCTGCCATGCCGATTCCGGGAGGGACCGGTGTCGTGGCCGCCTTCGCCGATCTCGAGGCGGTCGGGCGCGAGCTCGCCGCGCAGTATGGCGGAGGCCAACCCGTCGAGTTTCTGGTCACCACCAAGGATCGCCGCACGGTGGTGGCGCGCTCGATCGAAGCACGCCGCTGGATCGGCGCTTCACTGCCCGAACCGGCGTCGAGCTCCAAGGTCGAGCGCCGTGATCTCAACGGCACGACACGGATGTACGCCATGTCTCAGGTTCCGGGTGTCGGCTGGAAGTTCTACGCCGGCGAGGACCGAGCCGTCGTGCTCGCATCCGCCGCGCACCTTGCCAACCGCCAGCTCGTGATCATCCTGGTCGGCCTGGTCGCTTTCCTCCTGGCTGCGTGGCTCGTCTACCTCAATCTCGTTCGGCCGATCAGCCGCTTGCGGGCAACACTTCGGAGGAGTCGTGGCGACGCGCGGCCAAAGCAGGTGCCGACCTCGGGACCGGTCGAGATTAGAGGCCTCGCGGAAGACATCAACGGCCTGATCGACTCGGTCGACCGCGAATTGGGCGAGCGTCAGAGAGCAGAAGAGGCCGCGCAGGCCTCCGAACGCAACTATCGCCTTCTGTTCGAGAGCAACCCCAACCCGATGTGGGTGTTCGACGTCGAGACGCTTCGCTTCCTCACCGTCAACGAGGCGGCGATTCGCCAGTACGGCTATTCGCGCGCCGAGTTCCTGACGATGACGATCGAGGACATCCGGCCACCCGAGGACGTGCCACTGCTCCATGCGAGCGTCGGGGTGGACTCGGCGGCCGACGCGCGCGGGTTCACGCCCGGCGCAATCTGGCGGCACCGTCGCAAGGATGGCTCGGTGATCCATGTCGAGGTGACCTCGCACGCTCACGAATTCGAGGGAGTCGCCGCACGAGTCGTACTGGCGCTCGACGTCACGCAACTGCGCGAAAGCGAAGCGCGCTATCGCGACCTGTTCGAGAACGCCACCGACCTGATCGCGACCACCGATCTCGAGGGCTGTCTGACCGACGCCAACCGCGCCTTCGTAAACGCCGTCGGCTACTCACTCGACGAGCTCGTCGGCAAGCCGCTCGCGGAGCTCGTACCGCCGGAATCACGACAGAAGCTCCAGGAAGCCCGCACGAGCAAGCTGACCTCAGGCCTGCAGGGAACCGTGTACGACCACGAGCTGCTCACCAAGGACGGGAGCCACATCCAGGTCGAGGTCTCGAGCCGTGTGACCGAAGCTCATGGTCTGCCGAGCGGGATCGAGGCGATCTGCCGCGACGTCAGCGAACGCAAGCGACTCGAGGATCAACTGCGGCAATCACAGCGACTCGAGGCGATCGGTCAGCTCGCAGGCGGCATCGCTCACGACTTCAACAACCTGCTCACGGTGATCAGCGGCTACACAGAGGTGCTGCTCAAGAGCAACGGCAACGGCGCGCACCGAGAACTGACGCAGATCGCTGGTGCATCGGCCCGAGCCGCTGCGCTGACTCGCCAACTGCTTGCCTTCAGCCGTCGCCAGGTCCTCCAGCCACGTGTGATCGACGTGAATGACGTGATCGGCAATCTCGCTCCAATGGTCGAGCGGCTGATCGGCGAGGACCTCGAGCTCGTCACTGCGCTGGACCCACGTCTCCACCACGTGATCGCAGACCCCGGACAAATCGAGCAGGTGCTGATGAATCTCGCCGTCAACGCCCGCGATGCAATGCCGACAGGCGGCAAGCTGACGATCGAAACGGGCAACGCGATTCTGGATGAGCACTACGCTGCGGCCCACCAGGACGCGAACGCCGGACCGCACGCCGTGCTCGCCGTCAGCGACACCGGGGTCGGCATG